>JAKAZX010000060.1 GCA_021826485.1 Pseudomonadota bacterium
TTCCGCGCAGTGGAGGGCGTGGACATGGTGCTGGAGGAGGGCGAGGTGCTCGGCGTGGTCGGCGAATCCGGCTCGGGCAAAAGCGTCTCGATGCTCGCGACGATGGGGCTGATCCAGTATCCGGGCGAGGTGCGGGCGGATGCGATGCGCTTCGCCGGCGGCGACCTGCTGGCGCTGTCCGGGCGGCAGCGGCGGCGGCTGGTCGGGCGGGACATGGCGATGATCTTCCAGGAGCCGATGTCCTCCCTCAATCCCTGCTATCCGGTCGGTTGGCAGATCGCTGAAGCATTGCGCGCACACCACGCGGTGCCGCGGGCCGATGTGCGGGGCCGCGTCGTGGAACTGCTGGACCAGGTCGGCATCCCGGCGCCGGCGACCCGGCTGCGCGCGTTCCCGCACCAGCTTTCCGGCGGCATGAACCAGCGCGTGATGATCGCCATGGCGATCGCCTGCAACCCGCGCCTGCTGATCGCCGACGAGCCGACGACGGCGCTGGATGTCACCATCCAGAAGCAGATCCTGGACCTGCTGCTGGGCCTGCAACGCACGCGCGGCATGGCGCTGGTGCTGATCACGCACGACATGGGCGTGGTCGCGGAAACCGCGCGGCGGGTGCAGGTGATGTATGCCGGCCAGATGGTGGAGGAGGCGCCGACCGAGGCATTGTTCGCCGCCCCCCGCCATCCCTACACCGCGGCATTGCTGGAGGCGCTGCCGGAACGCGCGGTGGGCCGCCGGCGCCTGCCGACCATTCCCGGCGTGGTGCCCGGAATCGCCGACCGGCCGGGCGGCTGCCTGTTCAATCCGCGCTGCCGCTTCACCACTGCAAAATGCGTGGCCGAGCCGCCGCCGCTGGTCGGTCCGCCCGGCCGCCGGGCGCGATGCCACTATCCGCTGGACGATGCCGGCCGGCCGACCCACGGGCACCCCGGCACGGAGCGCCTGGTGGCATGACCGCGCTGATGGAGGCGCGCGACCTGCGCCGCCAGTACAAGGCGGCCAGCGGCCTGTTCGTGCCGCACGGGCTGGTGCGGGCGGTGGACGGCGTATCCTTCACCCTCGCCGCCGGCCGCACCCTGGCCGTGGTGGGCGAATCCGGCTCCGGCAAATCGACGCTCGCGCGCATGGCGACCCTGATGGAGCCGCCGAGCGCCGGCGAATTGCTGCTGGACGGCGCGCCCACCGCCGGCGCGAACGCCGCGGCCCGGCGGCGCATGGGGCTGGGCGTGCAGATGGTGTTCCAGAACCCCTACGGTTCGCTCAATCCGCGCAAAACGGTGGGTGCGATCCTGACCGAGCCGCTGACCATCAACCGCCGCGGCAACCGCGCCGCGCGGGCGGCGGCGGCCAGGGCGATGATGGCCAAGGTCGGCCTGCGGGAAGATCAGTTCGGCCGCTATCCCCACATGTTCTCCGGCGGCCAGCGCCAGCGCATCGCGATCGCGCGTGCCCTGATGCTGCGGCCGCGCATCGTGGTGGCGGACGAGCCGGTCTCGGCACTGGACGTGTCGATCCAGGCGCAGGTGCTGAACCTGATGATGGACCTGCAGGACGAACTGGGGCTGGCCTATCTGTTCATCAGCCACGACCTCTCCGTCGTGCGGCACATCGCGCACGACGTGCTGGTGCTGTATCTGGGCCGCCCCGCCGAACAGGCGCCGAAGGAAAGCCTGTTCGCCCGCCCGCTGCACCCCTACACGCAGGCGCTGCTGGCGGCCACGCCCTCGGTGGAGGCCCGGCACCGCCCGCCGCGCGCGGCCGTGAAGGGGGAGCTGCCGTCGCCGCTGAACCCGCCGCCCGGCTGCGCCTTCGTCACCCGCTGCCCGCACGCCACCGCCCGCTGCGCCGAGCAGCGGCCGGACCTGCGCCCGGTCGAGGGCCATCTGGTCGCCTGCCACTATGCCGGGGAAGTGGGGTAGCGCCCCGCTTGCACCGCGCCGCCCGCCGGTTGCAAAGTCCCGCCGGCGGAGGGGGGCCGCGCCGCATGGCTGACGGGGTGCTGCTGCTGGTCGCCACGCGCAAGGGCGCGTTCCTGCTCCGCGGCGATGCCGGGCGCGCCGGCTTCCGGATCGAGGGGCCGCATTTCCTCGGCCATGTGATCCATCACGCCGTGCTGGACCCGCGCGACCGTCGCACGCTGCTGGTCGCCGCGCGCACCGGCCATCTCGGGCCGACCGTGTTCCGCTCGCACGATTTCGGCGCCACCTGGCAGGAAGCGGCGCATCCCCCGCAATTCGCGAGAGTGCCGATGGGCACGCCGGCGCGGGCGGTGGACCATGTGTTCTGGCTCACCCCCGGCCATGCCGCCGAGCCGGACGTGTGGTACGCCGGCACCTCGCCGCAGGGCCTGTTCCGCTCCGAGGACGGCGGCCGGACGTGGGCGGGGGTCGCCGGGCTGAACGACCATCCGCAGCTCGCGGCCTGGACCGGCGGCGAGCAGGACGGCACGCCCGACGGGCCGAAGCTGCATTCGGTGCTGATCGACCCGCGTGACAAGCGGCGCATGTATGTCGGCATGTCCGGCGGCGGCGTGTTCGTCAGCGACGACCAGGGCGCGCAGTGGCGCCCGTTCAATCGCGGCTCGCGCGCCGATTTCTTCCCCGACCCCTATCCCGAATACGGCCAGGACCCGCATCGCGTGGCGCTGCATCCGCTGCTTCCGGACCGGCTGTACCAGCAGAACCACTGCGGTATCTACCGGATGGATCTGCCGTGCGAGGAATGGATACGGATCGGCGCGGCGATGCCGGCGGAGATCGGCGATATCGGCCTGCCGCTGGCGCTGCACCCGCGCGACCCGGACACCGCCTGGGTGATCCCGATGGACGGCTCCTCCGTCTGGCCGCGGGTCAGTCCCGGCGGCCGGCCGGCTGTCTATGCCACCCGCGATGCCGGCGCCACGTGGCAGCGCCAGGATGCCGGCCTGCCGCGCGAACAGGCATGGCTGACGGTGAAGCGGCAGGCCTTCTGCACCGATGCGCTGGCACCGGTCGGGCTGTATTTCGGCACCACGTCGGGCGCCCTGTGGGCAAGCGCGGATGAAGGCGCGGCATGGCACTGCATCGCCCGCGACCTGCCGGAGATCTACGCCGTGGAGGCGGCGGCGGCGTGAGCGTGGTGCAGGTGCGGCTGGCCGCCTTGCTGCATGGCTACACCGGCGGCCGATCGCAACTGCCGGCGGAAGGCGAAACGCTCGGCGAGGTGCTGGCCGATCTCGACCGCCGCTGTCCCGGCCTGCGCTTCCGTGTGATCGACGAGCAGGAGCGGGTGCGGCGGCACATGCGCTGCTTCATCAACGACGCCGACGCGCGCCATGCCGCCGCGCCGGTCGCCGCGGGGGACGAGGTGTTCATCGTCGGCGCGCTGTCGGGCGGGTAGGCGCGCGAGCCGGGGCGCTGCGCGAAGGCGGAATCGGCAAAGGAACGAAATCGGGCGAAGGCGCCTTTCGGCATGCGGAGAAACCGCTGGCATCCGAACAGCAACGTCTGTATCAAATATCAGCGAGCAAGAAACATTCAAGTTCGCATCAGTTATCGCGTCAGAGCGGTTTCGAAACAGGCTGTCGTGCGGCGGATGGCAGAATAGCGCGCCCGCAGGCGGCGAAGGGTGCGGGAGCGGATGCCCATGACTTTGCGAATGTGTAGCCGCGCCCCGGTCGGACCGATCGGCGCGGCCTTCGTGGCGCCGAGGCAGGACATGATCGATCCGCGCGCGGTCTGCCAGGGTCGCCGACGCGAATTGCGGTAGGCCGCGCCTTGGACGCTTCCGTCGGCAGACCTGTGGACGTGCGCCGCCTGCGGCTGGGCAGGTTTGCGGCAAAGCCGCTCCTGTTCGCGGCGATCGGCACGATCGGGCTGGCCGCGCTTTATGCCGGCCTGACGATCGTCGAACGGCATGACGCGCTCAGCCGGGCGCCGCGCTACGCCCTCACCTGGGATGCGAGTCAGTCGCTGGCCGACCTGCTGCGGCTGGAGAATACGGTGACTGACTACGCGATTCCGAATGCCGGCATCTCGCGCGATCAGGTGATGCGGCATCTGCGGATCGTCGCCGATCGGGTCGGCCTGATGGCGAATGGTGAGCTCGACGACGTTGTCGGGCAAAGCCCCGATCTGCGGCAGACGGTGGCGCAGCTTGCCTCGGCCGTCGCACGTGTCCGCATGCTGGCCGATGACCTGGATCGGCCGGGACAGGTGCAGCAGATCCTCGCCGCATTGACGCCGCTCGATGCGAAGATGGAGCGCCTGGCGTCGGCCGCCTACGCGCACGATGCCGATCGTGTGGCCGCGGATCAGCACGAGCTGAGCCACGTGCACTGGATGTTCTCCGCCATGCTCGGCGGGATGTTCGCCTGCGCGGCCGGGCTGATCCTGCTGCTGCTGCTGCACAACAACCGGCTCGTGCGGGCACAGCGCGAACTCGCCCTGCTCGCCGACAGTCTCGAAGCGACCGGGCGGCAGTTGGTGGAGGCGAACCGCGCGGTGCATGCCGCCAACGACGAGTTGCAGCAGCAGAACCTGATGCTGCAGCAACGCGACGGCGAACTGCGCGTGCAGAATGAGCGGTTCGACGCCGCGCTCAACAACATGTCGCAGGGCCTGTGCATGGCGGACCGCACCGGCCGTGTCATCGTCGCCAACCGCCACTTCGCCGAGATGTTCGCGCTGGAAGCGGGCGCGGTGCGGCCGGGCGACGACCTCAACCTGGTGTTGCAGCAGGCCTGCACCCGCAGCCCGGCCGACGCCTCCCTGTTCATCGCCGTCGCCGCCCAGCAGACCGCGCTGGCCCGCCGGCGTGAGGTAGGGGACTTCTTTCGCGAATCGGATGCGGGGCGCGCTTTCGCCGTGTTGCAGTGTCCGATGGACGGCGGCGGCTGGGTCGCCACCTACGAGGACGTGACGGAGCGGCGGCGGGTGGAGGCGCGCATCCGCCACATGGCGCATCACGACGCGCTGACGCAACTGCCGAACCGGGTGCTGTTCCGCGAACACATGGATGCGGCCTTGCAGGCTTCGCGGCGCAGCGGCGATGCCGTCGCGGTGCTGCTGCTCGACCTCGATCTGTTCAAGGACGTGAACGACACGCTCGGTCATCCCGCCGGGGATGCGATGCTGCGCATGGTCGGCGAACGCCTGCGCAACTGCGTCGCGCGCGACGACCTGGTGGCACGGCTCGGCGGCGACGAATTCGCCGTGCTGCAACTCGGCGTCACCGACCGTTCGCAGAGTGCCGCGCTCGCCGAGCGCATCGTGCGCGTGCTGGAGGCGCCGTACGACCTGGAAGGGCAGCGGGTGGCGATCACCGCCAGCATCGGCATCGGCTTCGCCCCGGAGGACGGAACCGATCCCGACCAGATCATGAAATGCGCCGACATGGCGCTGTATCGCGCGAAGGCGCAGGGCCGCGCCCGCCATGTCTTCTTCGAGCCGGACATGGAATCGGATGTGCAGGAGCGCCTGCAACTCGGCCTGGAACTGCGGGAGGCGCTGGTCCGCCGCGATTTCGAGGTGTTCTATCAGCCGATCGTGTGCCTCAGGAACGGCACGCCGATCGGCTTCGAGGCGCTGCTGCGCTGGCGACATTGCACGCGCGGCATGGTGATGCCGGGCCGCTTCATCCCGCTGGCCGAGGAAATGGGGCTGATCGGCGCGCTGGGGGAGTTGACGCTGACCCAGGCCTGTCGCGACTGTGCGGCCTGGAACAACGATCTGCGCGTTTCCGTCAACCTCTCGCCCCGCCAGTTCACCGCCTCGCTCGTGCAGGTGGTGGAACGCGCGCTGCACGCCGCCGGGCTGTCGCCGGCGCGGCTGGAACTGGAGATCACGGAGTCGCTGCTGCTGCAGGACAACGATGCGAACCTGGCGACGCTGCACCAGTTGCGCGCCCTCGGCATCCGCATCGCGCTCGACGATTTCGGCACCGGCTATTCGTCGCTGAGCTATCTGCGGCGGTTCCCGTTCGACAAGATCAAGGTCGATCGCTCCTTCGTGCAGGGCATGGCGGACGATCCGGACGCGCTGGCGATCGTGCAGTCGGTGGCCGATCTCGCGCCGAAACTCGGCATGCGCACGACCGCGGAAGGCATCGAGACGGCACGCGAACTGGAGCATGTGCGGCGCGCCGGCTGCACCGAAGGGCAGGGCTATTTCTTCGGCCGGCCGATGCGCATGGCGGATGTCCTGCACTACCTCGACTCCAGCGATGCCGACGATGCGTCGCCGGCGACCGAGCCGGGCCATCTGCCGCTGCCGCTGCGCCTCCGCCTGCCGCGCGAGTCGCGGCAGAGCATCAGCATGCAGGCCTGAGCACGGCACCCCGCCGCGACGCTGCGGCGCGCAACGGCGGGGGTTCGTGACTGTGAGGAGCGGAGCGACGAAGCAGTCCGGGCGGACGGGCGTGTGGCACGCGGCGTCCCCGGGTTTCGGGCGCGCCCGCGTCGTCATTGCCCCTTGCCCACGACGCCACGCGACGTTAGTATAAATGTCGTGCCAAGCCCTCCCACCCTCGCCGTGATCCTGCGCTTCCTCGCCATCATCGAGGAACTGTGCCGCGCCATCCTCGGTGGCGGGCGGGAGACGCCGGCGGTGACGGCGGCGCTGGCGGAACTGGCGGCGGAAGCGGCCGCACGTGAAGCCGCCGCGGCTGCGCCGCCCGCAGCACCGAAACCCGCGCGATCCCGGAGCACAACCATCCCCGCCCGCCCGCGCCCCGCGCGCGGGACCGCCATCCGCCGCCGCTCGGGCCGCCGCCCCGCCCGTCCGCCGGACGCGGGAAAAACCCGCCTGCGCGCCGGTGCCGACGTGCGCCCTATTTGTTACGAAAGCAGAACAAAATGCCGCCGCCCCGGCGCGCGGGCAGCTACCCGAGTTCCGCCTGCACGGCGGAGGCCAGCTCGTGCATGTGGAACGGCTTCTTGAGGAACCGCACCGGGATCGGCTGGGGCAGGAAATAGCCGGAGATCAGGATGGCCTTCAGCGCCGTGTTGCGCGCCCGCGCATGCTCGACGAGTTCGATGCCCGACATGCCCGGCATCCGCACGTCGGTGATGACAAGGTCGATATCGCCGGTGCCGTCCAGCAGCGGCAGCGCTTCCTCGCCGCTCGCCGCCTGCGCGACGGCGTAACCGAATTCGACGAGCGTCTCGACGAGGATCTCACGTACTTCCGGGTCGTCGTCCACGACCAGTATGTTCGGCGTCCCAGGCTGCACTTCAGTTTTCTTCCTTAGCCTTCGGCGACCATACCAGCATTCGGCCGCGTCGCGCCAATGCTGCCGAAACAATGCCAGTACGTGCCGTCGTGGCGACAGTCCGAACTGCCGCTTCACTTTTGGTTGATTGCTCCCGCCGGCGCGTGCCGAACGGTTGCGGGTTCGCGCGGGCCGGATCGGGAACCGTCCACGAACCAGGACGTTTGCCGCGCAGCTTCCGAGCCGACCTCACGTCCCTTAGAGCAATCGACAGATAAACGCTAGTTTCGGCGCAATCCGTATCGGGGGTGGCATGACGAGCCGCAGGATACGTCCGTGGCATTACACTGTCGGTGCCCTGGTCGTCGTCATCGTGGTTCTGGTTTTCGTCTGGAACTGGGACTGGTTCATTCCGCCGATCGAGCGGATTGCTTCGGCGCGGCTCGGCCGTCCGGTGCATATCGCCCATCTGCACCTGCGGATCGCCCGCAACCCGGTGCTGGAGGTGGACGGCCTCGTCATCGACGATCCGCCGGACTTCCCGGCCCCCGGGCCGTTCGCCCGCATCGCCCGTCTCGCCGTGATGCTGGACGGGCCGGCCTATCTGCATGGCCAGGCGCTGGTGGTGCCGTCGATCGAACTGGACCGGCCGGAGGTGAATGCCACCGCCCTGCCGGACGGGCGCAACAACTGGACCTTCCCGTTCGGCGGCGCGCCCGCGGGCGGCAAGCCGGGGTCCAGCGCGCGGATCGGCGATCTCGTCATCACCGACGGCCACGTCCATGCGATCGACCCGAAGGTGAAGGCGGACTTCCACCTCGATATCGCAACGCAGCCGGCGGCGGAGGGGCAGCCGGCGCGGATCGTGGTCGATGCGCATGGCACCTACAACAACCAGCCGATCACCGGCCGGTTCATCGGTGGGGCGTTATTGACGCTGCGTGACAAGGCCAACCCCTATCCGGTGGACCTGGTGCTGGCCAATGGGGCCACGCATGTCGTGCTGCGCGGCACCGTGCAGGACCCGCTGGCCTTCGCCGGCACCAGCCTGAAGGTGGAGGTCTCCGGCCAGACGCTGGCCGACCTGACGCCGCTGACCGGCCTGCCGGCCCCCCCCACGCCACCGTATCGTCTGGCGGGCGACGTGAACTATGCCGACCGGCGCATCCGGCTCGATCATCTGGCCGGCCGCCTCGGCAGGTCCGACCTGGACGGCAGCATCGCCGTCGATCCGGGAACGGTGCGGCCGCAGGTCGATGCGGTGCTGCACTCGCACCAGGTGGACTTGGCGGATTTCGGCGGCGTGCTCGGCGGCGTGCCGGGGCGCGCCACCACGGCCGGCGAGTCGCCGCAGCAGCGCGCCGAACTTGCCCGGGCGGCGGCCAGCCCCTGGCTCATTCCGCGCAGCCCGCTCGATCTGCCGCGGCTGAAATACGCCGATGTCTCGCTGCGCTATCGCGGCGACCACATCCTCGGCCGGTCCGTGCCGCTGGACGACGTGGTGGCCGACGCGACCATCCGCGACGGCGCGATCCGCGCCCATCCCATCAGCTTCGGCGTCGGCCGCGGCCGGATCGAGGCCGACATCGCCGCCGATGCGACCGGGCCGCACCTGATCCACACGCGCACCGACATCGCGTTCCGCCAGGTCGATCTGGCCCGCCTGATGAGCGCCACCCACACCTTCACCGGCGCCGGCCGCATCGGCGGGCATGCGGTGGTCGAGGGCACCGGCGATTCGATCGGCGGCATCCTCGGCGCCGGCAATGGCGAGCTGAAGCTGTTCATGACCGGCGGCGACCTGTCCGCCCTGCTGGTGGACCTGTCGGGGCTGGAGTTCGGCAACGCCCTGCTGTCCGCGCTCGGCGTGCCGAAGAAGACCGAGGTGCGGTGCCTGGTGGCCGATTTCGCGCTGCGGCAGGGCATCCTCGGCACCCGCACCCTGCTGCTCGACACCGGGGAGGCGAACGTCACCGGCAAGGGCGACATCAACCTGCGCGACGAGATGATCGACTACCAGCTCCGCACCCAGGCCAAGCATTTCACCATCGGCTCGCTGCCGGCGCCGATCGACATCACCGGCCATCTGAAGCACCCCTCGGTCGCGCCGGACGCCAAGGAACTGGCGGTGCGCGGCGGGCTGGCGGCGGGGCTCGGGGTGCTGCTGACGCCGCTGGCCGCCCTGCTGCCGACGATCCAGCTCGGGCTCGGGGAGAACAACGATTGCGGGGCGCTGATCCGCAGCGCCCAGCGCACCCCGAACCCCGCGGAGTCACAGAACGAAACGCGCTAACTAAAATTCACGCAACGGTGACGCAGGGCCCTGGCGAACCGGCCGCGTAGCTGGACATATACCAAGGCAGTGACACATCCATGCCCCTGTCGGCGCGGCCGGCCCGGTCTGCGCTGACCCGCGATGCCGGCGCTTTCCATGGCCGCCCTCCTGACGCTCGCGGGGCATGATCCGATGCTCCAGGCCGTCCTCATCATCCTCGGCACCTTCGTGCTGGAGGATGCGGCGACCGTGCTTGCCGCCATGCACGCGCAGTCGGGCGCCGTCTCCATCCCGCTCGCGCTCTGCGCGCTCTATGCCGGCATCGTGCTGGGCGATCTCGGCCTCTATCTGCTCGGGGCGCTGTCGGCCAAGGTGCCCTGGGCGGCCCGCATCGTGCCGCCGCGGCGGATGCGCCAGGGGCGGGACTGGCTGGACGGCAGGGTGTTCCAGGTGGTGTTCATCAGCCGCTTCATCCCCGGCGCGCGGCTGCCGACCTATACCGCCTGCGGCTTCCTCGGCGCCGACTGGCGGCGCTTCGCGCTCGCCGCGGTGGTGGCGACGCTGATCTGGACCTCGCTGCTGTTCGGCGTCTCGCTCAAGGTGGGCGCGCTGCTGATGCAGTATCTCGGCGCGTGGCGCTGGGCCGGCGGGATCGGCTTCGCGCTGGTGGTCATCCTGCTCGGCCGCACCGCCGCCCGCCTGCAGGAAGCCCGGCGATGAGGGAAGCGGTTCTCGGCCGTCCGACCCTGCCGGGCCGCGACGCACCGATCGTCAGTCATTTCGAGTTCTGGCCGGACTGGGCCTTCTACGCGCCGATCGTCGCGCAATGGGTGCTGCTCGGCCTGCGCTACGGCGATTTCAGCCTGCCCACGGCGGCCAACCCGCATGTCGAACTCGGCGGGCTGTGCGGCGAGAGCAAGACCGACATCCTCGATCAGGTGCAGGGCGCCGCGCGCGGACTGCTCGCCCCCTATATCCGCCTCGGCCCCGGCGATGCCCAGGCGGCGGAGCGGGCGATGCAGGCGGCGGGCCTCGGCTATCCGGTGATCGCCAAGCCGGATATCGGCTGCAACGGCACCGGCGTCCGCCTCGTTCGCGACCGCGCCGGCCTCGCCCGCTATCTCGCGGAGTTTCCCGCCTCCGCCCGGCTGATGCTGCAGCGCTTCGTCGCCGAGGAGGGGGAGGCCGGGCTGTTCTATGTCCGCCGGCCGGGGGAGGAGTCGGGCCGCATCACCTCGGTCACGCTGAAGCAGCCGCCGGTGGTGGTGGGCGACGGCAAGCGGACGCTGGCGGCGCTGGTGCGCGACGATCCGCGCGCCGGGCGCATCCCGCACATGTATCTGCCCCGGCTCGGGGCCGAGCAGTCCCGCGTGCCGGCGGCGGGGGAGCGGGTTTGCCTGGTGCTGGTCGGCAACCACTGCAAGGGCGCGATCTTCCGCGACGGCAGGGCGGAGGCGACGCCCGCGCTGACGCGCGCGATCGACGCGCTGGCCCAGGCGATCCCGGACTTCCATTTCGGCCGGCTGGATGTGCGCTTCGGCTCGCTGGCCGCACTGCGGCGCGGCGAGGGCTTCACCGTCATCGAGATCAACGGCGTCGGCTCGGAAGCGACGCATGTGTGGGACGCCGGCACGCGGCTGCGTGATGCCTGGGCGGACCAGTTCTTCCACTACCGCACCGCCTTCGAGATCGGCCGCGCCATGCGGGCGCAGGGCCACCGCCCGGCCGGCCTGCGCGCCATGTGGCGCAACTGGCGGCGGCAGAAATATCTGATGGCCCGCTACCCCGCTCACGACTGAGCAGGGCGGCGCGGCCGGTCAGTCGGACGCGGCGGCGGCCGGGGTCTTCATCATCGCCCCGGTCATCGGGATGAAGAACACCCCGACATCGCGCCGCGAATGCACCTTGCCGGCGGCGTCCTTGGTGTAGACGTACAGCACCTGGCCGCGCTTGAACGGCTGGCCGATGGGGATGATCATGCGGCCGCTGGGCTTGAGCTGCTTCAGCAGGTCGGGCGGCGCGTATTGCGCGGCGCAGGTGACGATGATGATGTCGAACCCGCCCGCCACCTCGGGCCAGCCGAAATACCCGTCGCCGACGCGGGTCTCGACATTGTCGTAGCCGAGCGGGGCGAAGATGCGGCCGACCGCCTTGCCCAGCGGCTCGATGATCTCGATCGAATAGGCGCGGCGCACCATCCGGCTCAGCAGCGCGCTCTGGAATCCGCTGCCGGTGCCGATCTCCAGCGTCACGTCGTCCGGCTTCGGGCGGCAGACCTGCGTCATGTAGGCCTGGCCCAGATAGTCCGACAGCGCCGAGCCGTAGCCGAGCGCCCAGGGCTTCGGATTCTCCTCATACGCATCGCCCGGCGTCGCGCGGTGCTGGTCATAGAGGTAGTGGAAATACTCGCGCGGCACCGTCTCGAACGCCGCCAGCACGCGGGGATCGGCTTCCCCCAGATGCGCCTTGAGATATTGCGCGATGCGCTGCATCGCCGCCGGTTTGCGCGTCTGGATCGCGTCGAACTGCGCATCCGTCAGATCGACGCGGCGGCCGGAGCGCGCCATCGCCTCCTCATAGGTCTTGCGGTTCCAGCCCGGCGCCGCATTGGCGGCCCGCGCGGGGCGTCCGGCCAAGCCCGGCGCGGCGAGCGCGGCGGCGGCAAGCAGGGCACGGCGGTTCATCGGGGCAGTGGGTCCGGCCACGGGGCGCTCTTTCTCTGCGCAGGAAATGCGATCACGGCGACCGCATACAGCAGCAGCGCCGACAATAGAACCCCACTATAGCCTTGCGTGCGCGCAATCAGATTGGCAAGCGGCGTGGCGACAACGGAAAATGCGCCGTTCAGCGCCCAGGCCCAGGGCAGGAACGGTCCGGTGCCGACCCGCGCGAGGCCGAGCGGGAACGGCATCCCGAGCGCGACGGAAACCGGCCCGGCCAGCAGCAGCACCAGTGCGACCCGGGCGGCGAACGGCCAGCCCACCGCGCCGAGCAGCAGCGGTTGCAGCCCCGCAAGCATCGCCGCGCACCACAGCACCACGATGCCGGCGGCGATCCGTGCCGACATGCGGGCGGAGACCATGCTGCCGAGGCCCGAGCCGATCAGCATGGCGGTCAGCACCAGCGCGAAGCCCAGCGTGCGGTCGTCGAGCAGGAAGCTGGCGCGCTCGATCAGCACGATCTCGATGGCGAGGAAGCCGAGGCCGAGTGCTGCGAAATACGCCGCCGCCCGCAGCGCGCCGGCCGGCGCGCCCAGCCGCCGCCGCGCCGCCAGCGGCACCAGCAGCACGGCCAGCGCGATCACCGCCGCCTGCGCCAGCACCGCGAGGTTGACCAGCGCGCCGACCTCCGGCTGGGGCAGCAGTTCCAGCCGGCGCAGCAGCGTGCCCACCCGGTCCAGCCGCAGCAGCGCGTACCAGGCCGGCCGGTCGAGCGTGATCGGGGAAAGGTTGAAGCTCTCGGCGGAGGCGGTCGGGCGGCCGGCGAGCACCGCGGCGGCTTCCTCGGCGATCGCATCGCGCGCCGCCCCGCCGGTCGCGACCTCTCCCGATTCGAAGGAGACGGGCGGCAGGTCGTTGTAGATGCCGGCCCGCGCGGCCTCTGCATCCATGCCCTGGAAGTAGCTGATATCAAAGGATCGCGCGTCGCAGAACGCCTTGGCGGCGGCGATCCGCGCGGCATCGAACGGGGTTGGCGACAGCAGGATGCGGACATTCCACGCGGAGCGGTAGACCAGGACATGCCGCGCCGGGTCGGCCATGCCCGAGGCCGCCAGCGCCGCGCGGGCGGTCGCCAGCAGCCGCAGCGCATAGGCGGGAAAGTCGCGGATCGAGACCGGCAGCGACAGGATGCCGCCCGGTGCCAGGGCACGCAGGTCGGCGGCCAGCGCCTCCACGGTGAAGGCGTTGGCGTTGGTCTCGCCGGCGTCCAGGAAGTCGCCCGAGATGTCGATGAGGTCATAGCCGGCGCCCGCCCGCGCCGCGGCCAGCGGGCTTTCGGCCGATGCGGCCGGGTCGCTCGGCGGGGCCGGTCCAAGGCA
>JAKAZX010000508.1 GCA_021826485.1 Pseudomonadota bacterium
GGCGTCGTCACCGCGATCGCCTGCGTCGATGCGCTGCGCCGCGCCCGCCTGCGCCTGCCCTGCGCGGTCGAGGTGGTCGGCTTCTGCGACGAGGAGGGGACGCGCTTCGGCGCCACCATGCTGGGCAGCCGGGCGCTGACCGGCCGGTTCGACCCCGCGTTGCTCGATCGCACCGATGCCGCCGGGATCGGCATGGCGGCGGCGATGCGCGCGATCGGCCTTGACCCCGCCGGCATCCCCGCGGCGGCGCGGCGGCCGGAGGAACTGGCAGCCTATATCGAACTGCATATCGAACAGGGGCCGGTGCTGGAGCGGGAGGGGCTGCCGGTCGGCTGCGTCACCGCCATCGCCGGGCAGACGCGGCTGGCGGTGACGTTCACCGGCATGGCCGGCCATGCCGGCACGGTGCCGATGGCCGGCCGCCACGACGCGCTCGCCGCCGCCGCCGAGGCGGTGCTGGCGGTGGAGGCGGCGGCACGCCATCTGGTCGGCACGGTCGGCACGGTCGGCCGCATCGGGGTCGAACCCGGCGGCGTCAACGTCATCCCCGGCCGCGCTGCCTTCACCATCGACCTGCGCGCGCCGCAGGACGCGCAGCGCGAGCGCCTGCTCACGCGCGTGCGCGACGCGATCGGGCGCATCGCCCAGGACCGCGGCATCGCCGCCGAGATCGCGGTGACGCATGAGGAGCATGCCACCGCCTGCGCGCCGCCGCTGCGCCGGCTGATCGCCGCCGCCATCGCGGCCGAGCAGGTGCCGCTGCTCAACCTGCCCAGCGGCGCCGGCCATGACGCGATGGAGATGGCGGCGATCGCGCCGGTCGGCATGATCTTCGTGCGCTGCCGCGGCGGCCTCAGCCACCATCCCGACGAGCACGTGGCCGAGGCGGATGCCGAAATGGGCGCGCGCGTGCTGCACCATCTGCTCACCCGCTTTCCGGAGCCGCCGCCATGACCCCGACCGACCGGCCCGCGCTACGCCGCTTCCTGCACACCGCCCGCGCGCAGCAGACCGCGCTGCTGGCGGACCTGGTCCGCACGCCCTCCGACAATCCGCCCGGCGACTGTGCGCCGCATGCCGCACGCACCGCGGAATTGCTGGTGGGGCTGGGCCTCGCCGTCGAGCGCCATCCGGTGCCGCCGGCGCTGGTCGCGGCGCATGGCATGAAATCCGTCACCAACCTGGTCGTCCGCCGCCGCTTCGGCGAGGGCGGGCCGGTGGTGGCGCTGAACGCGCATGGCGACGTGGTGCCGCCCGGCGAGGGCTGGACCGCCGATCCGTACGGCGCGGAAATCCGCGACGGCTGGATGTATGGCCGCGGCGTCGCGGTGTCGAAATCCGACATCGCGACCTACGCCTTCGCCCTGCTCGCGCTCGATCATGCCGGAGCCCCGCTGCGTGGTGCGGTGGAGCTGCACGTGACCTATGACGAGGAAACGGGCGGGGAGATCGGGCCGCGCTGGCTGCTGGAGCAGGGGATTTCCCGCCCCACGCTCGCGATCGGCGCCGGCTTCTCCTATGCGGTGGTGGAAGCGCATAACGGCTGCCTGCACCTGGAGGTGGAGGTCACCGGCCGCTCCGCCCATGCCGCGAAGCCGTGGACCGGCGTCGACGCGCTGGCCGGGGCGACGCGCATCCTCGCCGCGCTCTATGCGTGGCGGCCGGCGCTGGCGGCGCGCGCCTCCGCCATCCCCGGCATCGGCGCGCCGCAGCTCACGGTCGGGCTGATCGCCGGCGGCATCAACACCAATGTCGTGCCGGACCGCATCACCTTCCGCCTCGATCGCCGCATCGTGCCGGAGGAGCGGCCGGAGGCGGTGGAGGCGGAGCTGCGCGCGGTGATCGAGGGTGCCGCCGCCGGCGTCGCCGGGCTCGGCGTCGCCGTGCGCCGCATCCTGCTCGCTGCCCCGCTGACCCCGCTGCCCGGCGGCGCCGCGCTGACCGCGCTGCTGTGCGCCCATGCGACGCGGGTGATGGGGGAGGCGGTCGCCCCCTCCGGCGTGCCGCTCTATACCGACGCCCGCCACTATGCCGCCGCCGGCGTGCCGATCGCGCTCTACGGCGCCGGCCCGCGCAGCATCGAGGAGGCGAACGCCCACCGCGCCGACGAACGCCTGCCGCTGGATGACCTGTACCGGGCGACCGAGGTGGTGGCGCTGACGCTCGCCGACCTGCTGGCCTGACGCGCGGCCATTACGTCCCGCCGAGCAGCCAGGCTCACCGCCGCCCTTCGTCGCGGAAGGCTTTCCACTCCACCCAGTCGAACCGGGCGGGGCCGCGGCTTTCCGCGCGGGCGCGGATGCGCGCGATTGCGGCGCGTGCGTCCGCCCGGCTTCGGGGCGGCCGCGCCGGCACCAGCCGCGCCACCTCCCGGCCTTCGCGGGTAATGACGATTTCTTCGCCCTGTTCCACCGCGTCGAGCAGATGGCCCAGCCGTCCTGTTGCCGAAGCGGCATCGATCGCGCGCATGGCTCTCTCGACCAAATCGATGCCGGCCAGCATATCAGCCAGCGGCCGGCACGCCTATGCGCCCGTCAGCCCCAGCCGCTCGCGCAGCAGCAGGGCGAAGATCGGCGGGTTGTCGAGCAGGTAGCGGCGGGCGAGGCGGCCGGGGTTGCTGCCCAGCCGGTGCAGCCATTCCAGCCCCGCCCGGCGCAG
>JAKAZX010000509.1 GCA_021826485.1 Pseudomonadota bacterium
CGATCGCCGACCTGACCGCCGGCAACCTGCTTGCCCTCGGCATCATGGTGGCGCTGTTCGAGCGGACATCGACCGGCACCGGACGCTGGGTGCAGACCTCCCTGCTGGAGGCGCAGGTGTTCATGCTGGACTTCCAGGCCGCGCGCTTCCTGATCGCGGGGGAGGTGGCCGGGCAGGCGGGCAACGACCACCCCACCTCGATCCCGACCGGCGTGTTTCCCGCCAGCGACGGGGCGATCAACCTCGCCGCCAGCTCGGGGCGGCAATGGGCGCGGTTCTGCGCCGCGCTCGGCCGGGCCGACTGGGCGGAGCGACCGGAATGGCGCACCCAGAAGGGCCGCAGCGCCGACCGGGCGGCACTGAACGCCGCCATCGCATCGGTGACGCGCACGCGCAGCGCCGCGGACTGGGTAGCGCTGTTCGCCGAGGCCGGCATTCCCTGCGGTCCGATCAACACGATCGACCAGGTGTTCGCGGACCCGCAGGTGCGCCATCTCGGCCTTGCCGCGCCGGTGCGGCATCCGCGCCTGGGGGAGCAGCGACTCGTCGCCTCGCCGCTGAATTTCGGCGGCCTGCCGAAGCGGGTGCGCAGCGCCGCACCGGAGGTGGGCGCCGATACCGATGCGGTGCTGCGGGAAGCCGGCTACGATACGGCGGAGATTGCGGCACTGCGGGTACAAGGGGTGGTCGGATGACTTTCGCGGACGGCAGGATCCTGCTGGAGGTGGAGGGGGGCGTCGCCCTCCTCACCTTCAACAACCCGGAAAAGCGCAACGCCATGTCGCTCGCGATGTGGCAGGGGCTGACCGAGGCGCTGGATTTGCTGGAGCGTGACGGCAGCGTGCGGGTGCTGGTGCTGACCGGGGCGGGCACCAGGGCGTTCGTGTCCGGCGCCGATATCAGCCAGTTCGACGCCAACCGCGCCGATGCCTCCGCGCAGCGCGAATACGACCGGCAGACGGCGGCCGGGCGCGCGCGGCTGGGCGCCTTCCCCCGCCCGGTGATCGCGCGCATCCGCGGCTTCTGCCTCGGCGGCGGCGTCGCGCTGGCGTTGCAGGCCGATCTGCGCATCGCGTCCGAGGATGCGGAGTTCGGCATCCCCGCCGCCCGGCTCGGCCTGGCCTACAGCGCGGAGATGGTGCGGCATCTGGTGGCCGTGGTCGGGCCGGCGCATGCGCGCATGCTGCTCTACACCGGCAGCCGCATCCCGGCGCGGGAGGCGGAGCGGATCGGCCTGGTCAACCGGGTGGTGGCCGATGGCGACCTGTCGGACACGGTGCTCGACCTGGCCCGCAGCATCGCCGACAACGCGCCGCTGTCGGTGCGCGCGGCCAAGCTGGCGGTGGCCGGCGAGGACCGGGCGGCAATGGATGCCGCGATCGCCGCCTGCTTCGACAGCGCCGACTACCGGGAAGGGCGCGCCGCCTTCGCCGAAAAGCGGGCGCCGCGGTTTCAGGGCGCCTGAAAACGAAACCCGCCCCTCCGGCGGCCGGAGGGGCGGGGGATGGGGGCGCGGTTCGGCGCGGATGCCGGAGGGTTATCCGCGGCGGCGGCGGCGGATCATCATCAGGCCGCCGAGGCCGGAGGCCAGCATCAACGCGGTGGCGGGCTCGGGCACCGTCTCGGGCGCCGTGTAGGTATAGGCGACGCTCACGTCCACCGAACTGTCCACCACACCGCCGGCCAGGATGGCGTTGGAGCCGGTGACATGCGCCGAGAAGATCGGCGTCAGGGTCAGACTCAGCGGGTCGTAGGAATTGCCCGGTGACGAAATCCAGTCCGCCAGGGACGGGCCGGTGGTGTAGGCGATGCCGGTCAGGCCGGTGAAGTTCTGCGGCAGCCCCGTGGCATCGGCGGAATGGCCCGGCGCGATCGGCACCGGCACCAGCCTGGAGATCGGGCTGCTCAATTCGGTGCCGCCTAGGCCGACAGCGGCCATCAAGTCGCCATTGCCCGCGCTGTCATCGAAATTCAGCAGCGCGGTGACGTCCAGCGTCGCCGCCGTGACCGTGTGCGTGGTGCTGTTGTTGAGCACCATGCCGCTTTCCAACGTCACGGTCGGCGTCACGTCAATCGTGACGGAAGTGAGCGTTCCGGCCGCCGGGTTGAAATAGGGAATGTCCACCGCCGCCGGCAGGCTGGTGCCGGGCGAAGAGTACGACCAAACGCACGTGCCTGCGGCGCACAGCAGCGGCCCCGCCGAGGCACCCTGCGCCGCCAGCAGCGATACGCTGCCAGCCGCGACGACCACTGCCGTTCTGATCATCGTCATCGTTCCATCCGCCCTATCACTCACAAGCGAGTGTGTTATGCCGCACCTAAACCGATTACGCAAGATAAATATAAACCGGGATAGAGACTGATTCGGAGAAGGATCGGCGCTGCCCAGCCCGTCGCCGCACGAAATCGTGATGGCGTCAGGTGCCGAACAGTCGATCGGGATCACCCCGCCAAAAACGAAACCGGCCGGCCGCCTTTCGGCAACCGGCCGGTCCGCAGACAGATGCGGTGGTTCAGCCGCGGCGGCGACGCACGGCCGCGCCGAGCGCGAGCAGGCCGCTGCCGAGGATCGCCGCGGTCATCGGCTCGGGCACGCCCGTCACATGCAGCGTGCCGTTGCCGGAGGTCGGCGGCGCTTCCAGCGAGAAGTAGGTGGAC
>JAKAZX010000061.1 GCA_021826485.1 Pseudomonadota bacterium
GCCCGGGGCCGAGAGGTCCAGGATCGGCCCGGCCGGCACGATGCCGGTGGGGTTCACCCAAGGGTGGCTCATGTAGTAGTGCCGCTTGATGTGGCCGAAATCGACGGTGCGGGCGATGCCCGGCGCCTGGTACAGCGAGCGCAGGAAATCCCACAGCGCCGGATAGTCCACGATGCGGCGCAGGTTGCATTTGAAGTGGCCGTGATAGACGGCATCGAAGCGGATCAGCGTGGTGAACAGCCGCCAGTCCGCCTCGGTCAGACGGTCCCCGCACAGATAGGGCTGGTCGGCCAGCCGCGCCTCCAGCCAGTCCAGTGTTGCGAACAGCGGCATCACCGCGTCCTCGTACGCCTGCTGGGTGCGGGCGAAGCCGGCGCGATAGACGCCGTTGTTCAGGGTGGCGTAGACGCGCGCGTTCACCGTCTCGATCGTCTCGCGCAGCGGCGCCGGATAATAGTCACCGGGCGCGGCGCCGCATTCGTCGAAGGCGGAATTGAGGATGCGGATGATCTCCGCCGACTCGTTGTTGACGATGCGGTTGCTGGCGCGGTCCCACAGCACCGGCACGGTGACGCGGCCGTTGAACTGCGGATCGGCGCGGGCATACAGCTCGTGCAGGAAGCGGGCATTCATCACCGGATCGGCGATCACCCCCTCGGCCGGCGAGAAGGTCCAGCCATCCTCCCCCATCAGCCAGTGGGTGACGGACAGGCCGATCATGTCGTGCAGCCGCTTGATCGCGCGGAAGATCAGGGTGCGGTGCGCCCAGGGACAGGCAAGCGAGACATAGAGGTGGTAACGCCCCGGTTCGGGCGGAAAATCCGTCCCCGGCGCGATCCGGTGGCGGAAATGCGTCGCCGGCCGCTCGAACTCCCCGCGCGGGGTGGCGCGGTCCCGATCCTCCCGCACCCAGGCGCCGTCGATCATCAGCCCCATCGCGGCGGTCCCATGCTGTCAGGGGCGCCAGTCTAGCCTATATTGCCGCGCAGCGGCAGGCGGAGGCGGCGATGAGCGGTTCCATGGCGGCGATCGAGCAGCCGGCGCACCGGCACGTGTTCCTTGGCGACATGCATGGCGAGAACGAGCGCCGGACCTGGGCCGTGATCCTGCTGTGCGCGGTCATGATGCTGGCGGAAATCGGCGGCGGGCTGATGTTCGGCTCGGTCGCGCTGGTCGCCGACGGGCTGCACATGAGCACGCATGCCGGCGCGCTGCTGCTGGCCGCACTCGCCTACACCTACGCGCGACGACATGCGGAGGATGCGCGCTTCACCTTCGGCACCGGCAAGCTCGGCGATCTCGCCGGCTATACCAGTGCGATCGTGCTGGCCATGATCGCATTGCTGATCGGCTGGACCGCGGTCGAGCGCCTGTTCGCGCCGGTCGCGATCGACTATGCGCAGGCCATCGCGATCGCCGGTGCGGGGCTGCTGGTAAACTTGGCGAGCGCGTGGCTGCTGGGCGGCGCGGCGCATCACCATCACCACGCAAGCCACGATCACGGGCACGACGACGCCCATCATCACGCCCACGACCAGCATGACCACCATCACCACGACGGCCACCACCATGACCACGACGCGCATCGCGACCACAACATGCGGGCCGCCTTCGTGCATGTGGCCGCGGACGCGGCGGTGTCGGTGCTGGTGATCGGCGGGCTGGCGCTGGCCTGGGGGTTCGGCTGGCGCTGGATGGACCCGCTGGCCGGCATCGTCGGCGCGGTGGTGATCGCCAACTGGGCCTATGGGCTGGTGCGCGACGCCGGCGCGGTGCTGCTGGACATGAACCCCGACGCGCGGACCACGCAGGCGATCCGCCGCGCCGTGGAAGGGGATGGCGACCGGCTGGCGGACCTGCATCTGTGGCGGCTGGGGCCGGGACATTTCGGCGCCATCGTGTCCGTGGTGACCGGCGAACCGCGCGACGCCGCGTTCTATCGCACGCGGCTGGCTTCGGTGCCGGCACTGTCGCACCTGACGATCGAGGTGCAGCGCGCCGCCTGACTATTCCGCCGACGCCTCCCCCAGCTTGGCCGCCAGCGTCGGCAGGCGGGAGCGGCGGCGCGGCGCCAGCAGGTGCTGCAACCGGTCGAGGTAGAGATAGATCACCGGCGTCGTGTAGAGCGTCAGCACCTGGCTGAGCAGCAGGCCGCCCACCATGGCAAGGCCGAGCGGCTTGCGCAGTTCCGATCCGGCGCCCGATTCCAGCATCAGCGGCAGGCCGGTCAGCAAAGCCGCGGACGTGGTCATCAGGATCGGGCGGAACCGCATCAGGCAGGCTTCGCGGATCGCGTGCAGCGGGGTGGCGCCGTCGCGCCGCTCTGCCGCGATGGCGAAATCGACCATCATGATGCCGTTCTTCTTGACGATGCCGATCAGCAGGATGATGCCGATCATGGCGATCACCGAAAGATCGGTATGCGCCAGCAGCAGCATCAGCAGCGCGCCGACGCCGGCGGACGGCAGCGTGGACAGGATGGTCAGCGGCAGAATGTAGCTTTCGTACAGGATGCCGAGAATGATGTACACCGCGACCAGCGCCGCCGCGATCAGATAGGGTTCGCTGGACAACGAGGACTGGAACGCCTGCGCCGTGCCCTGGAAGGAGCCTTGCAGCGCCAGCGGCAGGTTGAGCTGGTCGCGGATGCGCTCGATCGCCGTCACCGCCTGGCTGAGCGAGGCGCCGGGCGCGAGGTTGAAGGAGATCGTTACTGCCGGGAACTGGCTCTGATGGTTCACCGCCAGCGGGGCGATCGGATCGGTGCTCGGCTTGACCACCGCCGACAGCGGGATCGCCGTGCCGGTTGCCGATTTCACATAGAGCTGGTCGAGCGTCGCGATCTTGCCTTCCTGCACCGGCGGCACTTCCAGGATCACGAAATAGGCGTTGAGCTGGGTGAAATACTGCGTCACCTCCCGCTGGCCGAAGGCGTCGTACAGCGTGTCGTCGATCTGCTGCGGCTGGATGCCGAGGCGCTGCGCCGCCTCCCGGTCGATCTTCAGCGTCAGCGTGGTGCCGGCGATCTGCTGGTCGGTCGCCACGTCACGCACCATCGGCAGGCGGCGGATGCGGTCCAGCACTTTCGGCGCGTAGCGGTTCAGCTCGCCGGCGTCCGGGTCCTCCAGCGTGTACTGGTACATCGTGCGCGCGAGGCGCCCGCCGACATTGATGTCCTGCGCCGGCTGCATGTAGAGCGACACGCCGATCAGGCTGCGCGCCTTGCGCGACAGCCGCGCGATCACCTGCATCACGCCGTCGCGCTGGCCCCAGGGCTTCAGATTGATGTAGAGCCGTCCGTTATTGCCCTGCTGCCCCGCCACCCCCGCGCCGACCGCCGAGGCGAAGGATGCCACCGCCGGGTCCTTGCGCACGATGTCGTTCAACTGCTGCTGCAAGCGGTACATCTTGTCGTACGACGCGTCCTGCGGGCCTTCCGAGATGGCGATGATGAGGCCCACGTCCTGCGTCGGGAAGAAGCCCTTGGGGATCACCACGTACAGCGCCGCGGTGACGCCGACGGTCGCGAGGAACACCAGCAGCGTGATGAAGCGGAAGCGCAGCGCCACGTCGAGCGTGCGGCGGTAGAAGCCGAGCATGGCATCGAAGCCGGCTTCCACGATGCGGTACAGCCGGCCGTGCTCGCCATCCTCCCGCCGCAGGAAGCGGGAGCACATCATCGGCGTCAGCGTCAGCGACACGAAGCCCGACATCAGCACGGCGGCCGAGACGGTCATGGCGAATTCGCGGAACAGCCGGCCGACGATGCCGCCCATCAGCAGCAGCGGGATGAACACCGCGACCAGCGACAGGCTGATCGAGACGATGGTGAAGCCGATTTCGCCGGCACCCTTCAGCGCCGCCTCCATCGGGTTCGCGCCGTCCTCGACATGACGGTAGATGTTCTCCAGCATCACGATCGCATCGTCGATGACGAAGCCGACCGCGATGGTCAGCCCCATCAGCGACAGGTTGTCGAGGCTGAAGCCGAACACGTACATCACCGCAAGGGTCGCGACCAGCGCCAGCGGCACCGTCACGCTGGGAATGATGGTTGCCCAGACATTGCGCAGGAACAGGAAGATCACCATCACCACCAGCGCGATCGAGATCGCCAGCGTGAACTCCACGTCGCTCACGGAGGCGCGGATGGTCTGCGTGCGGTCGGCGATGGTATCGACATGCACGGTCGGCGGAATCGCCGCTTCCAGCACCGGCAGGGCGGCCTGCACCCGGCCGACGGTTGCGATCACGTTGGCGCCCGGCTGCTTGAACAGCATCAGCAGCACGCCGCGCTTGCCGTTCGTCCAGCCGGCCAGCTCGCGGTTCTGCGGCCCGCGGATCGCCCGGCCGATGTCGCGCACGCGCACCGGCGCGCCGTTGCGCCAGGCCACGATCACGTCGTTGTACGGCGCGGCGTGGGTCAACTGGTCGTTGTCGAGCACGGTATACGACTGATCCGGTCCGTCCACGCTGCCTTTCGGCGTGTTCACCGTCGCCTCGCTCAGCGCGGTGCGCACATCCTCCAGCGTCATGCCCATCGCGGCGAGGCGGGCGGGGTCGATCTGCACGCGGATCGCCGGCTTCTGCTGGCCGCCGACCAGCACCTGCGACACGCCGGAAATCTGCGACAGCCGCTGCGACAGGATGTTTTCCGCCAGATCGTCCACCGTGGTCAGTGGCACCTCGTCCGAGTGGACCGCGAGAATCAGGATCGGCGCGTCGGCGGGATTGAGCTTGCGGATGGTCGGCTGGTTCGGCAGGTCCTTCGGCAACTGCCCCTGCGCGGCGTTGATCGCCTCCAACACGTCGGTGGAGGCGGCGTCGATGTTGCGGTCGAGGTCGAATTGCAGCGTGATCGTGCTGGTGCCGAGCACGTTGATCGACGTCATCTGCGCGACGCCGGCGATCTGCGCGAACTGCGTCTCCAGCGGCTCGGCGACCGAGGAGGCCATGACCTCCGGGCTGGCACCGGGATACTGCGCGGTCACGGTCAGCGTCGGGAAATCCACCTGCGGCAGCGGCGCCACCGGCAGCAGCGGATAGGCGGCGAGGCCGATCAGGAAGATCGCCGCCATCAGCAGCGAGGTGCCGATCGGCAGGCGGATGAACGGGCCGGAGATGCTCATGCCGGGATCGTCGCCGTTCAGCCGGCCGCCTGGGCCGGCCGGACGGTGACGTGCGTGCCGGCCTGCAACCGTGACTGTCCGTCGGTCACCACCTGTTCCCCCCCGGAAAGACCCTGCGTGATCTCGGCGGTGCGGCTGTCCTGGTAGCCGACGCGCACCGGCTGCTCGGCAACGCGGCCATCCCCGCCGATGACGAAGACATAAAGCCCGTCCGGACCGTGCTGGACGGCGGCGAGCGGCACCGTTACCGCGCTGGGATCGACCCGCAGCCGCAGATGGGCATCGACGAACTGGCCCGGCCACAGCGCCCGGTCGTCATTCGGGAAGATCGCCTTCAGGGAGATCGTGCCGGTCGCGGCGTCGATGCTGTTGTTCGGCGTCACCAGCGTGCCGCTGGCCAGCGGGCGCGACCCGTCGGGGGTGAAGGCCAGCACCTCCGGCTTGCCGGCGGCGAGGGCGGTGCGCACGGCGGGCAACTGGTCCTGCGACAGCGTGAACACGACCGCGATCGGCGTCACCTGCTGCAAGCTCACGATCGGCTGGCTGGCATTGGCCTGCACGAGGTTGCCGATATCGATGAGGCGGAAGCCGATCACGCCGTCGATCGACGCGGTGATGCGGCAGAAATCGAGATTGAGCTGCGCCGTCGCGATCGCCGCATCGTCGGCCTGCACATTGGCCTGGAACAGCCGGACCTGGGCGGTGTCGTTGTCCACCTGCTGTCGGGACGCGAAGTCGGACCGGGCCAGCGTGCTGTCGCGCCGCAGGTTCAGCTCGTCATTGGCGAGTGTCGCGGCATCGCCGGCCTTTTTCGCCTGCGCCTGGGCGAGCGCCGCGGCGTACGGGCGGGGGTCGATCATGGCCAGCAGGTCGCCCTGCTTGACCATCTGCCCCTCCCGGAAGTTGATGGACTGCACGTAGCCGGTGACCTGGGCGCGCACCTGCACCGATCGCCACGCCTCCACCGTGCCGATGCCGCGCACGTAGACGGGCAGGTCCTGCCGCTCGGCGCGGGCGGCGATCACCGGCACCGCATCGGCGGAGGTGTCCGGCGGCGGCTGCTGGCCGACCGAGCGGCCGATCATCAGCAGCGACGCGAACACCAGCGCCATCACCACGCCCGCGGCGGCGGGCGATGTTGTCCTGCGGTCGAATTGCATGGCTTGCCTCCGGCACGTCCCGAAGGACCACCCAGGGCGGATATGGGTGGTGCAGCGCAGCACGGGACCGCTCCGCGGTTCACGAACCCGCGAGCACGCGGCCGGGCGCGCTATCGCCGGTAGGGCAGCGGCAGCAGGGCGCGGGCGGGCAGTTTCAGCGGCGCCAGCGGCCCCGGCACGATCACCAGCGCCTCCGGATCATAGTCCACGATCAGCTCCCGGCAGGCGCCGCAGGGCGGCACCACGGCAAGGCTGCGGTCGTCCTCCTCCGGCTTCGGGTGGCGCACCGCGACCACCGTGGCGATGCTGCCGTCGCCGTCCAGAATGGCGCGGCCGACCGCCACCGCCTCGGCACAGACGGACAGGCGGCCGACCGTGGCGCCCAGATGCAGCCCGGTCCAGATGCGCCCGTCCCGCCCGCGCAGCGCCGCGGCGACCATGTGGCGGGCCGGCCGGTAGTGGCGCCGCAGCACCGCCCGCGCCGCGTCCAGCAGCGCGTGGTCGTCGGCGTCGAGCGGCAGGCCCTGGGGCAGATCGAAGGAAGTGTCCGGCACGCGGCTATTCTGCCGCCTCCGCCTCCTCTTCGGAAGCCAGCATGGCGGTTGCCATCACGCCGGACTGCTCGCGCACCCGGCGCTCGACCGCGTCCGCCACCTCCGCATGCTCGCGGAGGAACTGCTTGGCATTCTCCCGCCCCTGGCCGATGCGCTGGCTGTCCACGCTGTACCAGGCGCCGGACTTCTCCACCACGCCGACCTTGGTGCCGAGATCGACCAGCTCGCCCACCTTGCTGATGCCCTCGCCATACATGATGTCGAACTCGACCTGCCGGAACGGCGGCGCCAGCTTGTTCTTCACCACCTTCACCCGCGTCTGGTTGCCGACCACCTGCTCGCGGTCCTTGATGGCGCCGATGCGGCGGATTTCCATGCGGATCGAGGCATAGAACTTCAGCGCGTTGCCGCCGGTCGTGGTCTCCGGGTTGCCGAACATGACGCCGATCTTCAGGCGGATCTGGTTGAGGAAGACCAGCATCGTGTTGCTGCGGCTGACGCTGCCGGTCAGCTTGCGCAGCGCCTGGCTCATCAGCCGGGCGTGCAGGCCGACATGGCTGTCGCCCATCTCCCCCTCCAGCTCCGCGCGCGGGACCAGGGCGGCGACCGAATCGACCACCAGCACATCGACCGCGCCGGAGCGGACCAGCGTGTCCGCGATCTCCAGCGCCTGTTCGCCGGCATCCGGCTGGCTGATCAGCAGGTTATCGACATCGACGCCGAGCTTGCGGGCATAGGTCGGGTCCAGCGCGTGTTCGGCGTCGATGAAGGCACAGGTGCCGCCGCGCTTCTGCGCCTCGGCGATCGCGTGCAACGCCAGCGTGGTCTTGCCGGAGCTTTCCGGCCCGTAGATTTCCACGATCCGCCCGCGCGGCAGGCCGCCGATGCCGAGCGCGATGTCCAGCCCGAGCGACCCGGACGAAATCACGTCGATCTGCTCGTCGCCCGGCCGCTGGCCCATGCGCATGATCGAGCCCTTGCCGAAGGCACGCTCGATCTGCTGCAGGGCTGCGTCCAGCGCCTTGTTCTTCTCCATATGCGGGTCTCCCGTGGCGACAGCCGGCCGCCCTGTGTTGAGAGTCTCTCACGCCGGGAACGGAGCCGCAACCGGTCGGCAAGAGCCTGTTAAGGATTTGTTCGTTATATGTTCGTTAATTGCGGAACGCAAGGGGAACTTACGCCCGGCCCTTCCGTCACGTCCCGCAGCCGGGCGGCGAGATCGGCGATCTCATAGGGCTTGGGCAGGAACATGGTGGCGTCCCCGGGCAGCGCCGCGGCGACCTCCAGGCGCAACGCCTCGGTGGCGTAGCCGGAGACCAGGATGGCCGGCAGGGCAGGGCGGTGCAGCCGCGCGCGAATCGCGCGGACCAGCGCGGTGCCGTCCTCCCCGGGCATGACCAGATCGGTCACCACCGCGGCCAGCGCCGGCGGGGCGGCGACGTCCAGCAGCGCCAGCGCGTCCTCGGCACTTTCGGCCGCCAGGACGTGCCAGCCGTGGCGCGTCAGGGCGCGCGCCGCCACCTGCCGCACCGTGGGTTCGTCATCGACCAGCAGCACGCTGCGCGGGGCCGCAATGTCCGCCCGCAGCGGCGCCGCCGGCGGCGGCGGGGCCGGCGCCGCGACCGCCGCGTCCTCGCAGCGCGGCAGATAGACGCGCAGCCGGGTGCCGTGCCCGGGCGCGCTTTCCACCGCCAGGAAGCCGCCGGACTGGCGCACGATGCCATGCACCGTCGCCAGCCCCAGGCCGGTGCCGCCCTGCTCCCGCCGCGTGGTGAAGAACGGCTCGAAGATGCGGCCGACCAGCTCGGGCGGGATGCCGCTGCCGGTGTCCTGCACCTCGATCATGGCGTAGCGGCCGGGCGGGATTGTTTCCGGCCCGCGCGGCAGCGGGCGGCGCAGCGTCATGTGGCCGCTGCGCAGCGTCAGCGTGCCGCCCTGCGGCATCGCGTCCCGCGCATTCACCGCCAGATTGAGCAGCACCTGGTCCAGCGCCGTCGGGTCGGCCCGCACCGCCGGGCCCGGCTGCTCCAGCCCCAGCTCCAGCCGCACGCGGCTGCCGAGCAGGCGGCGCAGCAGGGCGGCGATGTCGGTCAGCACCTGGTTCACCGCCAGCACGCGCGGCTGCAAGGTCTGCCGCCGGCCGAAGGCGAGCAACTGGCGGACCAGCGCGCTGCCGCGCGCGACGCCGGCGCGGATCAGCGCCAGCTCCTCCGCCGCGTCGGCCGGCAGGCCGGCGATGGCGCCGACGGCATCGGCGGCGCCCAGGATCGCGGTCAGCAGATTGTTGAAATCATGCGCGATGCCGCCGGCGAGCTGCCCCGCCGCCTGCAACCGCTGCGCCTGGGCGAGTTGGGTCGCCAGCCGGGCCTGCGCCGAGTCGTCCTTCAACGTCACCAGAGCGCCGCTGCTGCCGCCATCGGCCTCGCGCAGCGGCGTCGCGGTCAGCGCCACGGCCAGCGGCGCCGGGCCAGCGGCGAGCAGCCTTGCGGCGAGCGGGCGTCCCGGCGTCCCGGCCAGCGCCGCCGCCAGCGCCGCCCAGACGGCATCGCGATCGGCCTCCACCACCAGCCGCAGCACCGGCGTTCCCGCCGACAAATCCGCCGCCGGGTCGAGCATGCGGCGCAGCGGGTCGTTGGCGCGCACCAGCGCGCCCTGCCGGTCCAGGATCAGCCGCCCGGCGGAGGGGTGCTGGAAGAACAGCGCCACCTCGGGCGCGAGCCGGCCGCGCAGCGAGTCGATCAGCCGCGCCGGGGCGGCGGTCCGCTTGCGGGTCACAGCGCGCGGGTCCGCAGCCGCCAGACGAAGGCGATCAGCTCGGCGACCGCCTGGAACAGTTCGCGCGGGATTTCCGCGTCCAGTTCGACCGCGTGCAGCGCGCGCGCCAGCGGCGGGTTGGCGACCAGCGGCACGCCGGCGGCGCGGGCGGCCTCGCGGATGCGGGATGCCACTTCGTCCGTCCCCTTCGCCACCACCCGCGGCGCCTCCGCCGTGCCGCGCCGGTAGGCGAGCGCCACCGCGTAGTGGGTCGGGTTGGTCACCACCACCGCCGCCCCCGGCACCGCCGCCAGCATCCGCCGCCGCGCCCGTTGCAGCCGCAGCCGGCGGATGCGGGCGCGGATCTGCGGGTTGCCCTCCATCTCCCGGTGCTCGTCGCGCAGTTCCTGGCGGGTCATGCGCAGCCCCTGGGCATGGGCGCGCCGCGCCCGCAGGATGTCCGCCCCGGCCACCGCCGCCTGCACCGCCAGCAGGGCCAGCAGCACCCGCAGCACGTCCCGCCCGGCATGCGCCAGCAGGCCGGACGGCGCCCAGCCGAACGCGGCGCCCAGCCCCGGCAGCGCGCCGCCCAGCACCGACCAGCACGCCACCCCCGCCGCGGCGAGCTTGAGCAGGGCCTTGCCGGCCTCCTGCGCCGCGGCGCCCGAGGCCAGTCGGCCCAGCCCGCGGCGCGGATCGAGCCGCGCGAAATCGGGCTGCACGGCGCGCCAGTTGAGCAGCAGCCCGGTCTGCGCCAGCACCGCGGCGGCGCCGGCCAGCACCCCGGCCAGCACGAACGGCGAGGCGCCGTGCAGCACCGCCGCGCCGGCCAGCCGCACCCCCGCTGCCGGCGCGATCCGCCCGGCCGCGGCCAGCAGCACGGCGAGCCGCGTGGCGGTCTCCCGCATTGCCGCCGGGGCGGCGAGCGTGAGCAGCGCGGCGGTGACCGCGAGCGTCGCGAACGGCACCGCCTCCCGCGAGACCGGCGCCTGCCCCTCGTCGCGGGCGCGGGCGAGGCGGCGGGCGGTCGCGGCCTCCGTGCGGTCGCCTGCATCCTCGGCCACCGGTCAGAATCCCGGCAGCGTGGCGAAGCCGGCCGCCGCCGCGGCGCCCCAGACCGCCAGCAGCGTGGCCCCGAGGCTCGCCAGCAGCAGCAGCCCGCCCAGCAGTTGCGCCGGGGCGGCGAGGAAGAACACCGGCACCTGCGGCGCCAGCCGCGCCAGCGCCGCCAGCGCGACGTGCCAGACGATGCCACCGAGCAGGAACGGCCCGGCGAGCCGCAGGGCGAGGGCGAAGCAGGCGCCGAGTGCTGCCACCACGGCCGCCACCCCGTCGCCCGCGTCGGGCAGGGTGCCGGCCGGGAAGCTCCGGTAGCTGCCGGCCAGCGCCTGCACCGGCAGCGCATAGAGGCCGGAGGCGAGCAGCAGCACCGGCGCGGCCAGCCCGAACAGCCGCCCCATCGCCGAGCCCTGCGGCCCCAGCAGATCGTCCGGCTGCAACACGCTCGCCTGGCCGATCAGCACCGCCAGCAACTGCCCGGCCAGCGGCAGCGCCAGCAGCAGCAACCGGGCCAGCCAGCCGAGCAGCAGCCCGACCGCCAGCTCCGCCCCCAGCATCCCGAGGCCCCGCCACGGATCGGCGGGCGCCGCCGGCAGCGCGGGCGCCAGCCCCGGCAGCAGCAGCGCGGTCAGCGCGAGCGCGAGGGCGGCGCGCATCGGCGCGGGAATCTCCGCCTCCCCGATGCCGGGCAGCAGCATGCAGGCGGCGCCGACCCGCGCCAGCACCAGCACGAAGCCGAACGCGGAGCCCGGCAGCGCCGCCAGCAGCGCCGCGTCCGCCGCGGTCATGCCCCGCTCATTGCGCGCCGAGCGCGACCAGCCGGTCGAGCAGCAGGCGGGCGAAATCCGCGAGCGTGTTGAACATGAACGGGCCGAGCAGCACCGTCGCGGCGATCACGGCGACAACCTTCGGCACGAAGGCCAGCGTCTGCTCGTTGATCTGCGTCACCGCCTGCACCAGCGACATCACCAGCCCGACCGCGAGGGCGGCCAGCAGCGGCGGGCCGCCCAGCCGCAACACCACGCCGATCGCCTCGCGCAGCACCGCGCCGACATCCTGTTCGCCCATGTCGCGCCCCCTTCAGATCGGCATCTTCATGATGTCCTGGTAGGCCTGCACCACGCGGTCGCGGATCGCGGTCGCCGTTTGCAGCGCCAGTTCCGCCCGCGACACCGCCTGCACCACGGCGGTCAGGTCCGCCGGGCCGGCGATCGCGTGCGCCGCCGCCGCCTCGGCAGCCGTGCCGGCCTGCACCGCGCCGTCGATCGCGCGGCCCAGCGCCGCCCCGAAGCCGCCATCCGCCGCCGTGGCGCCGGACGCGGTCGCCTGATAGGCGCGCGCCGCCGCCTGCGGCGTCACGCCAGCGAGGGGCAGCGCCGCCGTCATGCTATTTCAACAGCCCGATGGTGCGCTCCAGCATGCCGCGCGTGGTTTGCAGCACCGCGAGATTGGCGCTGTAGCTGCGCTCCGCCTCCCGCATGTCCATCAGTTCGACGAAGCTGTTGACGTTGGGGGTGCGGACATAGCCCTGCGCGTCGGCGGCCGGGTGGCCGGGGTCGTAGCGCTGCGGAAAGGCGGCCGGATCGCGGCCGATGCGCGCCACCCGCACGGTGGGGATGCCGAGCGCGCGGTCCATCCGCGTCGCAAAGCTGATCGTCTTGCGCCGGTACGGCTCGGCATCCGGGGTGGCCGCGGTGCTGTCCTGGTTCGCCAGATTCTCCGCGATCACGCGCAGCCGGCTGGTCTCGGCCGCCAGCCCGGCGGCGGAAATGTCGAGAGCCTGGCCGATTTCCATGCGCGCCCCCTCAGCGCCCGATCGCGGTGCGGAACATGCCCATGTAGCTGCGCAGCAGTTCCGTGGTCAGCGTATGCGTCATGTCGGTATCGGCGACGCGCAGCAGCGCCGCATCCAGCACCACGCCGTTGCCGTCCGCCGAGACTTCGGTCGGCAGCGTTTCCGCCGGCGCCACGGCGCTGCCGGCGTCGGCCGGCGGCAGCGACTCCCCCTCCGTCGCGGCGAGGGTGAGCGGCGGCGATTGAAGCAGGGCGGCAAATGGCTTCACGTCATGCGCGCGCCAGCCGGGCGTGTCGGCATTGGCGATGTCTTGCGACAGCACCTGCTGGCGCCGGTCGATCCAGGCGAGCTTGCGGTCGGCGAGGGCGAACAGCGGAATCTGCGCCAGATCGAACATGGCCGCATGCTGGGCGGCAAAGCTGAATCAGGGGTGAACGCCGCCGCACCGGCGCGGGCAAGGTTCCGTTAACGCCGCCCGGCTTTCATGCCGGCGTGATGCAACCGCCCCCCGCGCCGGCCGCGCACCTGCTGGACGAGCTTCGCGGCGCGGTTCTGATGGCGCATGCGTTGGCCGAGGTCGGCCGGCCGCTCGATCTCGCCGGCCTCGCCGACCTCGCCGGGCGCGCCTGCGCCGCGGCGCTGGACCTGCCGCCGCCGGACGGGCGGGCGCTGCGCCCGGCGCTGATCGCGGCGCTGGCCGAACTCGATGCGCTCACCGCCGCCTGCCGTGCCGCTTGCGGCGCGGCGCCGTGACGGCGGCGCCGACCGCCCTGGCGGCGCTGACCGGCGTGATCCTGCTGGTCCTGCTGCTGCGCGGGGCGCTGCTGCGCCTGCCGGCCGGCTGGCTGCCCCGGCCGGTCCGCCCGGCGCGCGAGGGGACGCTCGCCGTCGAGCAGGTGCTGCCGCTGGATCCGCGGCGGCGGCTGGTGCTGGTGCGCTGCGAGGGACGGCGCCTGCTGCTGCTGATCGGCGGCGGGCAGGACGTGGCGCTGGGCTGGCTGGAGCCGCCGGCGTGATCC
>JAKAZX010000062.1 GCA_021826485.1 Pseudomonadota bacterium
CGGCTGGGAGGCATGCGTGCCGCCCGCCCCACCACCGCCGATCACCGTCACTTTCGCCCGCGACACACCCACCGGGATCGTGAAGCTGCCGCTGCTGGTGAAACTGATCGCCTGGGCAAAGCCGGGCCGCAGGTCCGGCAGCTTGAAGTTGGTCGCGCGGGTCGTGAAGGACGGGAAAATCTTGGTCGCGCCGATCGCCGTCACGCCGTAATCCACCTCGATCGCCGCCAGCGCCACCCAGCCGGGATCGACCGGCGGGACAAGCTGAGTCCCCGTCGTCGCCGCCGCCCCGGCCTTCAACTGCAGCAGCACGCTCTGCTGGCGCAGCGTGTTCTGGGCCGATCCGTTGTTGCCCGGCCCGAGATACGGCGCCGTCGGATTGCCGGCGTTGTAGTAGGGCAGCACGACCGCGTCGGTATCGGCCTCGTTGAAGGCGGCTTCCAGGAGATAGCCGATGCTGGTGCCGGGCGTGAGCGGCGCCGTCAGCGACATCTCCATTGGCTGCAACTGCACCGCCTGCTTGACGATCTGATCGAGCGTGTCCGCCGCGATGGAGCCGTAACCCGTCGTGTCCACAGCACCGTACTGCGTCAGGCTGCCGGGGGAGACCATGATATTCAGCGATGCCGGCGCGGTCGGTGCCACCTGCAACCCGTCCACCGTGGTTGCCGTGCCCAGCGTCGCCTGGATCAGTGCGTGCAGCGCCAGCATGACATTGCGGTTGGTGCCGAGCAGATCGGTATCTTGCGGGATGCTGCCGGGATAGACGATGACGCGGTCCATGAATCCTCCGCACGGTGCTGACGGCGCCGCACGCATCCGGCCACAGGCGGTCGGATGGTAGGCGCGGGAATGGTTGGAACTGGCAGACGGGATCAGTCGGAAATCCGGGTCCAGGCGATCGTGGCGACCGGGATGGTGCGGGCGACGGCAGCGTTGATGTCGCCATCGGAAACCTGCGCCTGCACCATCGCGGCCGACGCATATTCGGCAGCGCCGACGCCCCACCCGCCGGCGCCCTGCCCCCAGCCGGTGACCAGCGGCACCCCGGCATCCAGCGGCCGGAATGCCGTGATGAAGGACTGGAACGGAAGCCGCAGGCTGCCCCAGCCGCCGGCAGTGCCGTAGGCCAGGGCAACGCCATAGGCGCCGGTATCGGCGGGGCGCATCGGCTCGAAGATTACCGGCGGCCGGCCGGTCAGGTCGCTCAGCATCCCCACCATCGCCGGGCGCGTCGCCCGATCGCGCAGCAATTCCCGCTGAATCCGGACGCGGAATGCCGCGTCGCTCTCGCCGGTGCGGCGCGGCAGCGCGGCGGCGAAGAAATCCTGCGACACCAGGTCCAGAAAACTGTCAGTCACCGTCGTGATGCGGGTCTGCAGCCGCACATACGCCAGCATCGAGTACAGCCACGACCAGCCATCGGCGAGGCCGGACAGCAGCGCGGAAAGCACCGGCGACTCGTCCGCGAACCACCGCAGCGGCAGCAGATCGAGAAGGCGGGAAGCCATGTCGGCAGCATCGCCGGTCATGTCAGTTCACCGTCACGGTTGCAGCCTTCGGCACGCCACCGAGGCCGGGCGTCAAATCCGCGGTGCCGCCATTCAGCGTGACCCCCGTCACGTTGGTGACGCTCGGCGAGGCGTCGTAGGCAACCTGCGCCAGCCGCGACCAGGGCAGCACGGAACCGACCGGCAGCGCGTTGATGAAGGCGGTGATCGCCGCCGCAACCGCCGCCGTGACCGAGGCATGGACGGCCGAAGGCGGCGTGGTGATCGCCATTGCGACCGACGCAGTCACGACGGTGGGCGGAACCACCACCCAGATGGAACCAAGCGGACGCACCGCCTCCACCGCCGCGCCCACCGCGCTCTGCAATGCCGCGGATGGATTGCCGCTGCCGTCGTCCACGGTCACCACAAAGCAGCCCGGTTGCGCCACCCCGGCCTGGGAAACGTTTTCCTGGATGGTATATTGCAGTCCCTGCTGGACGGAGCTGATGGCGTAGCCGACCGCGACAGTGGTTGCGCGGGAACGGCTGTCGATGAAGGCGGCAAACCGGCTGCGCAGGGCCGCATCGCTCTCCCCGTCGAGACCGCCCGCGGTCGCCACCGGATTGCTGACCGTGTCGATGCCGGCAAGCGCCGCGGCGATCAGGCTGATCGTTCCGGCCTGCACGTTGCCGCCGGTGCCGACCGCGGCGGCGGCTACGGGCACCGTCACCGCCGCAGTGCCGGCCGCGATCTGATATCCGCTCAACGCCGCGTTGAACGCCGCATTGGTCGGGTCCGCCGTCACTGCGAAGCTCTGCGATCCGTCGGAGGTGCGAACCAGCGTTCCCAGCGGAACGAACGCCGCGGCCACCGGGCTGAAGCGGGCGAAGGTCACGCTTCCCGTGGCAGCCACCGCCGCGAGGCGCACCAGCCCGAAATCGCCGACCCAGCTATCCAGATCGCTGCCGCTGCTGGTCGCGGCGCGTGTGGTCTGCAGCACTTGCAGGATCAGCCATTGCAGCCACAGGCCGAGGCCGGCATTCGCCTCCAGCACCGCACGGAGCACGGAGCCAACGGTCAGGTCCAGCACCTGCTGCGCCGCCCCCTGCACCGCGGCGGCGGCGGAGGCGACGATTCCGTCGAAGGTTCGCAGATTGAGCTGCATCGGTCACACCGCCCCGACAGTGAAGGTGAGGGTCTGCGTCGTCCCGCTCGCCGCATCCGCGTAGGCGATGCCCACCGTGATCGCGCCGCCCGCCTCCAGCGCGATGTCGATCGTCGGCTCCGGCGTCCGCGCGACCGTCGCCTCCTGAAAGATCTGCCCCCGGATCACCGAACGGATGCGGCCGAGATTCGCGGTCTGCCCGACGAACTGTCCCAGTCCCGCGCCGTAGGACGGGTTCCACAGATAGTCACCCGGATTGGTCAGCAGGCGCCGCAGTACCCGTTGCTGACCCAACGCCGTTGCATCGACGGTCGCCAGATCGCCACCTGGCGCGACCGTCAGGTCGCCGCCATACAGATGCGAAACATCGGCCATGCTGCGATCCTGTCCTGAACGAACCCCGCGCCGGGACCGCCGCTATTCCGGGTCGGGATTCGTCGTCGAGCCGACCTCGCCCCCTTGCGGATCGGGATGCAGATGCTCGTTGTAATTGCCGCGCAGCCGGTCAAGGCTGCCGTGCCGGTCATAGACATCGCCGTTCACGTGCAGATCGCCGTTGATCTGCAGGGTACCGTCGTTCGCCAGCTTCAGGAAGCTGCCGGACTGATGCACCAGCCAGATCTCCCCGACCGGCGCGCCAGGCGTCGCGGCCGCGTCGCTCCAGGCACCGCCGACGACGATGCCGTGCTCGCCGTCGCCATCCTGCGGCAGCACCAGCACCTGCTGGCCCGGCTGCGGCGGGACCGCAATGCCCCACCCGGCACCCACCAGCGGGCTCAGCACCGGCAACCAGCCGCTGATCACCCCTTCCGGTTGCAGTGCGACGCGCGCCGCGTGGCGGGCCGGATCGACGCTGACGACCGTTCCGAACCGTGGCCGGCCATGTGCCGCGTCCAGCGCGGCCGCCTGCGCCTTCAGCGCATTCAGGAATCGCTGCATGTCATGCTACCCGGAACTGGCCCGCGCACGCAGAAGCTGCGTGAAGCCGTCGCGCATCGAAAGCCTGCGCTCCACCTCGTCGATTTCCCAGATGCGATCGAATGACGTGCCGGTGCCGGCAAGCTGGAACGTCATGCGGGGCATCAGCGTCAGCTCCCCGGGCATCTCGGCGCGCAGGCAAAGCTCGTGGGACAGCAGTTCGGCCAGCCGCCGCTGCGCCATCTGCTGCGCCGCGTCGGGGGTCAAATTCGGCGCCACCAGGACGTATCCCTGCGAGACCGCGGCGTCCCGTTCGGTGCGCGCGACCTGCACGGTACCGCTGCCCATCCGGCTGTGCCAGCTTTTCACGGTCACCACGATGTCGCCGGCGAAGCTCATCGCGCGATCCAGCCGCAGCCTGATGAAATCGGGCGGCCCGAACGCGGTCGGCGCAGCCGAAAGCGTTGGCGGCATCGGCAGAACCGGCGTCGGTCGGAAATGCAGCGTGCTGCCGGTGACCCAGAGATCGAACCCCTCCCAGCCCGCAAGCGTGACCAGCAAATCCCATTCGGTGGTCGCGCGGGAGCCGGCATCCAGTGTCAAGCGGTCATGCTCCAGCTCCCAGTACCGGCCTACCGGCGTCGTCGTGGCCTGCGCGTCGGCGATCAGCCCGTGCCGGCCGGCAAGGATGGTGGCGATCTCGCTCGATGTGCGGTTGGCAAACGTCTCCTGCGTACGCGCCTCGATCAGCGCCGCCGCGTTGTTGCGCCCCTCGATCGTCAGAGTGCCGGCGATTGGATCGAACCCTATGGCGTCCGCCTGGCCCTGAACGACGCTGACGAAGCTCCCCATCGGCCCGAGCGCGATCTGCACGTTGACGCTGATCGGCACGGGCCAATCCCAGGTCGCCGCATCGGCGGATACCGCCGCCCGGACGCGGAAGAAGTCGGCCGCGAACCCACCGGATGAAATGATCGTCGCATCGGTGGCATTCGCCAGCGGCACGCCGCCGACCACCACGCGAAGGCGCGGGGCACGCCACGTGTCACTGGGCAGCAACGCCACCTCCCGCCGCCGGATTCAGGTCCGGCACGCGCAGCGTGGCCGATCCCGCCAGCCAGGGGTCCGACAAGCCGTTCAACTGCGCGATGCGGATCCATTGCGTCGCATCGTTCAGAGCCTCCGCGGCGATCCGGAACAGATTGCCGCCGGCGACTTCGATGGTTTGCACGGCAATCCTCTCCGCTAGCTGCTGGCATTGGCAAGATTGGCCGCCGCACGCGACAGGTACCCGTTGGCGTCGGCGGCAAGCGCCAGGGTGCCGGCCGCACTGGCGGCGGAAACCGGATCGGCGGCGCCTGCCAGCGCCACGCCGGCGCTGTTCATTGTCGATGCGGCCTGGCCAAGCGCCGCGCCCACCGCGCCAACGGCACCCTCGTAGTTCGCCGTTCCGAGCGTGGTGGCGCCGGGCAGCCCCAGGGCGGCGGTTGCCGCCGACGTATCGACGGCGCTCGCCGCGCCGAGATCGGCCGCGACCGTCACCGCCAGCGGCGCCAGGATCGTCGAAAGCGCCTGCGTCTCGTCCAGCAGCACGGTGCAGGCGATGCGGTAGGGCACCCAGTTCGGACGCTCATAGGCGGCATCGAATGCGGCGATGACCACCAGATAGGCGAACGCGTCCCAGTAGAGCGGCAGCGGCAGGCCCTCGACGCGCAGAAGATCGAGCAGCCTCGCCCGGTCGGCGGCGTCCGGACCCGCGAAGGCGCCGTCCCAGATGATCGGGGCGTCGTCCCGCCCCATCGCGTCGATCACCCTTGCGCCGCCGGGCAGCCGATGCACCGCCATCTGCTGTCGGCCACCGAAGCCGATGCAGGACGGAATCTCGAACCGGCGGAACGTCACCGGCCCCAACAGCAGGAGGTCCGACATGCCTCAGCCTCCCCAGCCCGAAAGCCCTTGCAGCGTTCCGGGCCAGCCCGGCGAAAGCCGCGGATCGAACCCGGTGGCTCCGCGCGCCGGCCGCCGTGTCTCCGCGGCCAGATGGTCGGCCAGCCATTGCTCCAGCCGCGCTTCGGACGGCAGTTCGCCCGCGCGCTCCGTCTCGGTCCGGCTGCGCGGCACGTCCCCGCGCTGGGGCCGATCCGCCGCCGGCGCAGTGTGCCGGCCCTGCGCCACCGCCGGCCGCACGGGTGGGGCAAGCGCATTCGGCAATGTCGGCCCGCTTGCCAACGCCGGCAGGATGCCTCGCGCGAAACCGGCATCGGCGGCACGATCCGTCGCGACCTGCACGCGCGGTGCGATGCCCGGAGCGGCCGGCAGCGACACCTTGTTTCCCGGGGCCAGCGGCAGGTCGGCGACTGCGGCGCGCCGTGCCGTGTCCGCGGGTTGACCTGCCGAGGCGGCGGCGGACCGGCGCAGCATCGTCGTGCTCGAAGGCTTGTACTGCCCGCGCGGCAGTTCCCATGCCGCCGGCGGTCGCGGCAGCGGACCGACGCTGCGCTCCGGGGGCTGATCGCGGCCGATCGGCGCACGCGCCGTCCGCCTCGGTATCGGCGCGACCGCCCGGCGGAAAGCGGGATCGGCCCGAAGGTGCCAGGCGAGCATACGGTGCACCGCCGTCAGCGCACGCGCCAGCAGGGCATCTTCCGCCGTCATCGCGCGCGGTTCCATTGCAGGCTGCCGAAGTCGAATTCGCCGCCGTCCAGTGTGCCGAGGGCCACCACGAATGCCATCCGCTCCGTCGCATCCAGGCTGAACGCCACGTCGAACGGCACCCCGTTCCTGACCAGATAGAGGCAGTCGATCAGGTCGGGGTGCCGGGCGAGTTTCCCGCCGCGGCCACCACCGTTTCCAGCGGCTCTGACGGGCCCAGCGCGTCCGCCACAGCGGCCAGCCCGTCCTCGCCGAGCCTTCCCACCAGCGCCTCGATCTGCGCCTCGCTGGCCGGCGCCGGTATCGGGATGTCGTCGATCGCGGCGACGCTGCTGGCCAGCAGAGCGACCCCCATCCACGGCCCGTTCTGCGCCAGCACCGGACCCGCGGCCTTGTAGAGCCGCAGCTTGTCGAGCGCGGTGAGGCGTCGGAGCGTCAGGCTGCGGCCGGCATTGTCGCGCGTCACCGACGCGCTCTGCGCGGCGTCGATCAGCCGTGCCGAGGGTGTCGCGCTCATACGCGCCGCCGCGTGGAGGCGAAGAATTCCAGCCGCTGCTTCACGCTGGCATCGCCGCGCCAGGCGCCGGCCTGCGACAGCCGGAACACTACCGCGTCGAACTGGTAGGTGCTGGTGGAACCATCGGATTCGGCGATGTACTGGTACATCGTGCCCGCGCCGGGCGCATTGCCCGCGTAGAAGTCGGATTCCATCTGGGCAATGAAATCTTCCGCCGCCGATGATCCCCGCTCCAGGTCGAACTGGCCTTCCCAGCCCTTCGGCAGCTCGGCGCCGAGATGGCTGCCATCGATGCGGTCCACTCGCACCGATGCGGTGATCTGCCGGCTCTCGAAGCCGGTGACGTGGGTCAGATCGACGCGGCCGTATGGCCCGATCAGTACCACCTGGCAGTCGCGACCGACTGAGAATGTGTTTCCCGACATGCTACCTTCCTTACGCCGCCAGCGCGCCCGGCGCGCCGGGCAGCACCTGCATCTGCACCTGCACGGTCTGGCCGCCTTCGATGTTCACGATGAACTTCTCGTTGATGGCCTGGTACTGCACCTGCGCGTCGCTCTGCACGTAGCCCAGCCCGGTGCGGCTGGACGGATTGTTGGACGTGTCGCAGATGACGGAGAACGGCAGGCTGCCGTCAACGCTGCCCAGCAGGCCCTGGGACAGCATGTTCTGCAGGAAACTCAGTTGCGTGGCGCGGATGCGGCGGAACAGGTCGGCGTTGATGACTTGGCCGACATACTGCCCCATGCCGGACGCGAGCGAGGCGGCAATGTAGTTGGTCAGCCGCGTGTAGTTGTCTCCGTCGGTCGCGGCATCGCTGCTCGCGTTGTGGCCGCCGCGCACGCCCCAGAACGCGCCGCCGGGCTGCGGATTGGCGATCACGTCGATGCCGGCCTGAAGCAGCGCCGCCAGATCGGCGGCGGCGTAGCTGCTGTTCAGCCCGCCGCCGGGCGTGCCCGATTTCTGGCTGCCGACCACGCTGTACAACGGCTTGTTCAGGCTGGACTGCTCGGGCGACAGATTGGCCAGCCGCCCTGCCACGAAGCCCTGCGGCGACACCAGCCGCAGCATCGCGTTCACCGGATCGTTCCACCAGATCCAGTCGCCGAACATCAGCTTGCAGGCGTAGCTGTCCAGCCCCGCGGACTGCTTGGTGGCGACCGCATTGGCGATATTGTCGCCGGCCGGTCCGGTCAGGATCATGTAGCTGCCTTCGGACAGTCCGAACGCCGCCTGCGTCGTCCACTGCGTCGGATCGTCGCTGTCGGCCAGCAGCGTCATGCCGCAGCCCTGACCGCGCAGCGCATACATGCCGGTGCGCGGCGCCACGTCCTGCCCGACCAGGGTGGCCGCGGCGACGCCGCCCGCGCCGTCGCTGCCCGGTGTGCCGCTGGCGAACGAATAGGTGAATGCCGCCGGTACCGCCGTCGCGCCGGCGGCGTTCGCGGTGACCAGCACGCTCGGCACGCGCTACGGACCATGCCCGGCGTTCACCGCGCTCGCCAGCGCCTGCCAGAACGCGGCGCCGCTGCCCGCGACATTGTCGAACACTTCCGGCACCAGGCCCGGCAGCGCCACCGTCAGGCGCCAGGTGCCGGCCTTCGATCCGTTGCTCAGCGTCACGCTGATCTGGTTGCCGAGCGAGCCGGTGCGCGCCGCGGTAAAGACGAAGCCGATGGAGGGCAGCGTCAGGCTCGCCGCGGTGTCGGTGCCATCGGTCGCCCGGACGCAGCGGAAATTCTGCGCACCCTGCTGCACCGCCGTCGCGACCTGGGTGCCCATGTCGTATTTGCGCGCCACCACCGGCCCGAACGCGACGGCATAGTCGGACATGCTGCCGACGATCACCGGCTGTCCCACCGGCCCCCAGCTCGCGCTGCCGACCACGCCGACGATGTCGGTCGGCACTCCGTTCAGCACGAGGTTCTGGGGCGGCACGATCTGCACATAGAGGTCGGGCACCACCAGCGCCGTGGTGTTGATGCTGCCCTGCTGAACGATCGGCATACTCCGCTCTCCCTTCCGGTCAGCCCAGCACGTTCGCGATGGTCGCGCCGTCGGGCGAAATCTGCGAGCCACCCACGATCATGGCCGGCTGCGTCTCGGTGATCGTGGTCGCGTAGTCGACGCTGTAGGTCAGCTCGCGCCGGTACAGCACGGCATCCTCCCAGCGGTCGGACGTGACCGAGGCGACGAACAGCAGCCGGCCGCTCGATCCGTCGGCGAGGCCGACGAAGTCGATGCCGGACAGCGCGCCGTCGATCGCGCTGCCGATAGCGTCCCGCGTGGCCGGATCGGCGCACCAGCAGGTGACGGCGAAATGCTGCTGCTGGCGCCGCGTTTCGCGCACCGCCGTCTGATCCGCCGTCACCCGCGCGACCACGCTGCGCGCCGCGGCGATGGCAACACTCGCCCCGCTGGCGGCGGCCGGCACGCCGACCTGCACCAGTTCGGCCGCCAGCGCCGCGGCGACGCTCGCCGGCGTGTCGCCGGGTGCGGTGCGATGCACCGCCGCCCGTCCGTCCACCAGCAGCGCCGCGAGCTGTCCGATGGACGCGGTGCCGCCGAAGGTCGCCACCAGCCCGCTCACGGCAGCGCTCAGCGCCGGCTGCACTGGGTTCGGGATGCTCCACTGATCGGGAAAGCGCGTGGTCAGCCGCGCCGATCCCGCCACGCCCGCCACGCTCACGTTCACCCGCCCGGCGGACAGGTCGGCATCCAGCGCCGCCGGCGTCGGCCAGCCCCGATAGATGCGGCAGATCGCACCGCTGACGGCGCAGCCGCCTTCCAGTCCGCCGGGATAGAGCGCGCCGCCGACGATGCCGGCCAGCGCCGTCTCCACATCCGCCTGATCGGCCATCAGCTCCCCGCCTGCCGTGCGAACAGCCGCCATCCCAGCGCGGTCAGTTCCGTTCCCGACAGCACCGCGTTGCGGCCCAGGTCGTCCTGCACCAGGTCTCCCGGTCGCAGCAGGATGCCGGGCACGCCGGGCAGCAGCATTTCCCAGCCGCCGGCACCGCCGGAAACGCCGGGCGCATCGGCCGGCAGCGCGCCGCGCCCGCCGTCCCGCTGCCGGCTCAGCACGCTCGCGGGCCATGCCGTCATCAGCGCCTCCGTCGCCGCCGGTGTCACCCCGCCATAGCGGGACACGCCGGCCATCACCGGGGCAATCGGCCGCCCGATCGTCACCGTGCGGTTGGTTCGCACGCACAGGACCGGCCCGAGCCGGGTGATCGAGGCGACGAAGAACACGCCGTCCTCGCCCACCAGGTAATCGCCCGGCTGCACGTAGGCGGCATCGAAAATGCCCTGCCACACCGCCGCGCCGTAACCGACCGCGGCACGCGGGCTGCCGGGCGCGACGAAGGCCGCCGGCAGGCGCAGGATGCGGTTCTCCGGCGCGATTGGGTTGGCCGCCGAGCCGGCGCGATACAGGTCGCACCAGTCACCCGCCCCCCGCGCCGCCAGGCCGAGGCCGCGCCGGATCGCGTCCGGCACACAGGTTCCACTGAGCATCAGACGACGATCCTTATGGTGCCGTCGCCCAGGGCCGGTCCCGGCGGCAGGCCGAGGAAGCCGCACAGCCGGCGCCGCCAGTCGTCGAACAGCGCGGTGCGCTCGCGCAGTTCAGCCGCGTTGCGGGTCCATACCGAGGCCTGCGCGGTATCCAGTCGGCTGCCGGCATCCGTCACCGCACCTTCGAGTTGGTACAGCGCGGTCAGATAGCCGGTTACCACGTTCTCCTCGTCGCTGCTGAGGTTGTTGATGCGGAATTCCAGCAGCCCGTAGGCGGTGAAGAACCGCCATCCCTGAAAGCCTGCGGGCCCGGCGCCGTAAGCCGGGTAGCCGCAGAACCGGCGGATGTCGGTCGCCTGGGCCGAGGTGAATGCCATGCCACTTCTCCGCTCGCAGCAGCCGCGATCGCACAGGCAGCCGCAACCGGCCCCTGCCGGCAGCGGCAGGGGCCGGCCGGGCGCGTCAGCCGATATGCTCGATCATCACTGCGCGCTTGAAGGCGGCGTTGGTCGCCGTCGGCACGGTGGTCGGCGTGGTCGTCGTGTCGCTCGGCGCCACGAAACCGCCGATCCAGTACCAGCTCTGCGCGATGATCTGCTGCAGCCGGTCCAGCGGTTCGCGCGTCACCATCGCGATGTTGTCCACCATCGACACGATGGCATCCTTCGGCGCGACATCCGCCTGGTCCATGCCGGCGAAATCGCCCTCGATCAGCGCCCCCTTGCCGCACACGATCGGCCGGCGGATCAGCGCGTTGGCGATCGAAGGATGCGGCTGCACGAACGCCTCCGTGGTCGGCACGAAGCGCAGGCCCAGGAAGTCGTTGACCATGCCGCGCTTGAAGACCGCATTGGCGCTGGTGGCGCCGGTGAACAGCCGCTGGAACGCCTGATCGTTGAACAACTGCCGCGCGCTCTGCGGATCGAGATAGCAGTTATAGGCGCCGTCGATCTCCGGCACCGCGTTCTGCCGCAGCGTCGCCACCGCGTTCAGCAGCGTGTCCATGTCCAGCTCGTTGCCGGCCACGATGGCGGCGGTATTGGTCGCACCGCCCGGACGCAGGATGGCGCTGGCGGTCGCCGCCTGCACCGTCGAATACTGCGCGCCGTCCGCGGTGGTCACGTCGCTGGCGAACGTGAGCGTGCCGGAGATGCCGTTGGGCGCATCCGACACGTTGCTCGCATCGGCCGTCGCGGCAATAAGCTGGTATTGATCGCTGCCGACCGTCACCGTCATCGGGTTGGCGGCGCCGACCGCCGTCTGCACGCCGTTGACGAACACAGTGGTGAAACCGCGGATGTCGTCCACACTGATCGTCGGCTGGGCGGTGGCGAGCGCCACGCGCACCCGCGTGTTGCCGCCGAAATAGGCGCCGAACAGCGCGTTGCGCGCCAGTTCGTCCAGGCTGCGCGCCGCCTGCTCGCCGTTGATCGCGGCGTTCAGCAGGAACTGGCTGGCGATGCCGACGCGGCTGGTGACGATGTTCAGGTCGGACGTCGCGGCGTAGAAATTCAGCGTCAGCGTGTACTGCTCCACGCCGAAGCTCGCCGGCACCAACCCGTTGTCGAGGTTGGTGTTGGTCGCCGGCACCAGCGGCGTGGTCACCGACGGTTTCAGCCCGGCGCGCGTCTTGGTCAGCGTCTCGCCGATGCCGACGGCGAACTCCTCGCGGTCGGCGACAGCGCGATAGCCCAGCCGGCTGTTCAGCGCGGCCTGGAACTCCCGCTCCAGGAAGCCCTGCTGGATGATCGGTTGCAGGGCCACGGGAAAGTTCTGGATGCCCATGAGCACTCCTCATACGCGATTGGCCGCGCGGCGCGGGGCGCCGGCGGCTGGTTCAGCCCGGTCGGTGGATAGTGCGGGCCGGCGCCCGCGACGGATCAGTGGCGGCGGATCAGTTCGGCGCGCGCCGCGCGCCATTCGTCATCGGTCATTTCCGTCGCCCGCTTCGGCTTCGGCGGGTCGGTGCGCGGCGGCGGCGCGGTCGAGGAGGAGGATGCCGCCGCGAACAGCCACGGCTTGGCGCGGCGCAGATCGCGCATGACCGTGGCGATGCCGTCCCGCAGGTCGTCGCCTGCACGCAGCGCGGCGGTGTCGATCAGCTTGATGCCGTCCAGATCGATCATTCCGGCGCGTACCGCCTCGGCCCGCAGTTCGGCCTGGAGCACGCGCGCGGCGGCGTCCGCCTCCACCGTGGCCAGTTTCGCCTCCAGCGCCGCAAGGCGTGCTGCCGCATCGTCGGTCGGGTCATCTGTCATGCCGGTTCCTCTTGCTCGTGTCTCAGGCGGCGCGATCCGCGGCGATGCGCGCCAGCTCCGCCGCCACGTCGGCAACGCCGTAGGTGTCGGCGATGTATTTCACCGCCGTCTCGCGGCTGATCTGTCCCGCGCTTGCCAGCGTCGCCAGCGTGTTCGCATCCTGCTGGCGGTCCGCCGCGTCGGGCGGATACCAGTCCGGCCAGCGCAGCGTGATGCGCGCGCCCGGCGCCAGCGGCCCGACCGGCCCGCGGCGTGAGCGCAGCGGAAACACCCCCGATGCCGCGACGATCATCTGCGCCAGGTTCACCAGCGCGCCGCCGTAGCTGACCCGCAGATTGCCGGCGAGCCAGAGCAGGCCGAGATTCATCAGTTCCAGCGCGCGCCCGCTCTGCGGTGCCGCCAGCCGCTCGGCGCTGGCGCGGTTGCCGTGCATGCCTTCCAGCGCGAATTCGCGCAGGGTGCGGACATACTCGATCACCGCACCTGCCGCGGTGCCGCCGATCTCCAGCAGCTTGGCGTCGCCCTTTTCCGACACCACCAGCGCATTGCCCGCGCCGCGGACGATCTCGGCGTCGGTCGCGATCGGCTCGCGGATCAGCAGCATCGGATCGGACGAGTATTTCAGGCCCCGTCCCGCCTGCGAAAGCTGGTAGTCGATTTCGATTCCGGCATGCACCGCCCCGGCAAAGGTCGCGGCCCCGTCGATCTCGTCGCCGCCTGGCAGGTTGCGGATCCACACCATCGGCACGAAGCCCAGCCCGTGACGGACACTGCGCGCGGCATCCTCCGCAGCCGGCAGACACCCGCCCACCGGCACGGGAACCAGCCAATGCTCCCATTCCGCGTCCCACACGCGCACGAACCAGTAGCGTCCGGCCGGCTCCACATCGGGGTATCCGCGCGCCAGCAGCTCCGCCCCCGTCACCTTGCGCC
>JAKAZX010000510.1 GCA_021826485.1 Pseudomonadota bacterium
TCCGGGCTGTCGGGCATGTGCTGCCCGACCAGTACCGGTTCCTGATCCGCTGCGGCTTCGACACCGTGGAAATCCCCGACGGCGCCGACCCGGCGGTCTGGGTCGCGGCCCTGGGGCGATTCCATCTCGCCTACCAGACAGCCGTGAACGACGCGCCGCTGCACGGACGGCGGCGCCTCGCCGGCTGAGCCGCCCGCCGGCTCAATCGAACGTCAGCGAAATCCATTCGCAGACCACCGCCGGCCGCTCCTGCCCCTCGATCTCCACCGTGCAGTCGGTGATCAGCCGCCGCCCGCCTTCGATCGCCTCGCTCGCCTTCAGCGCCATGTGCAGCCGGATGCGCGCGCCTTCCTGCACCGGGGCGGTGAAGCGCACCTTGTTGGTGCCGTAGTTGATGCCGCGGGAGCGGCGGCGGATGCGATAGATGTTCTGCGCCATGCGCGGCAGCAGCGACAGCGTCAGGAATCCGTGCGCGATCGTCTTGCCGCCCGGCATGTCACGTTTCGCCCGCTCCACATCGACGTGAATCCATTGATGGTCGCCGGTCGCCTCGGCGAACTGGTCGATCATCGGCTGGGTCACCGCCAGCCACTCGCTGGTGCCGAGCTTCTGCCCGACCAGCGCATCCATGTCGGCCGGCGTCTCCACTTCGGTCATGGCGTCTCCTCCAGTTCGATCACGGCATCGGCGCACCACGCGCCCTCCCCTTCCGGCATCGCCAGCACGGGATTGAGGTCGATCGCGCGCAGGCGCGGGCCGGCGGCGACGGCAAAGGCGGACAGCCGGGCGAGCATCGTCGCCAGCGCCGCGATATCGGCGGGCGGCCGGCCGCGCGCGCCGCGCAGCAGCGGCGCGCCGCGGATCGCATGGATCATGTGCCGCGCTTCAGCCTCGCCGAACGGGCAGCGGCGCAGCACCACGTCGTGCAGCACCTCGACGAACACACCGCCCAGGCCGAATGCGGCGACCGTGCCGAACACCGGGTCGCGCTGGATGCCCAGGATGCATTCCACGCCGCCCTTCAGTTGCCGCGCCACCAGCACGCCGGCGATGCGCGCCTGCGGGGCGAGGCGGCGGGCGCGTTCCTGCAAGGTCGCGAAGCCGCGCCGCACCCCATCGGCATCGGCGATGTCCAGCAGCACGCCGCCGATCTCCGATTTGTGCAGGATGTCGGGGGAGACGATCTTCAGCACCACCGGCCAGCCCAGCGCCTCGGCCGCCGCCACCGCGGCATCGGCGTCGGCGCAGACACGCTCCGGCACCGTCGCGATGCCGGATGCCGCCAGCAGCCGCTTGGCTGCCGCCTCGTCCGGCGTCCGGGCGGGCAGCGCGATCGCTGGCATGGCAGGGGGCGCGGCCGGCGCCGGGCGGGCGAAGGCGTCGCCGAACCGGCCCATCGCGTGCAGCGCCACCACCGCGCGCGTCGGGTCCTCGAACACCGTCCAGCCATCCGCCTCGTAGCCGGCGACGCGCTCGGGCGTGGCGAGCACCGACAGCGCATACAGCCGGTCGGGGAAGCGCGCCCGCGTCGCCGCCAGTTGCGCGCGCAGGCCGGGCGCGATCGAGGCGGCGCCGCCGGTCTGGCTGAAGAACGCGAGCACGGAGCGATAGCCGCCCTCCGCCACCATCGCCTCGGTGAAGGTGCCGATCAGCGACATGTCGTTGAACGCCTGCGCAGTGCAGTCCACCGGGTTGCGCGGCGCCGCGAACGGCAGCTTCTCCAGCAGCCGCGCCTGCGTCGCCTCCGGCATCGGCGGCATCGGCAGGCCGATATCGGCCGCCGCATCGGCGATCAGCACGCCGCCGCCGCCCGAGATGGTGATGACGCCGAGCGTGTTGCCCGCGGGATAGATGCGCCGGGTGGCAAGCTGGGCGATGTCCAGCAATTCGTCGGTGGTGCGCGCGCGCACCACGCCGAACTCCGCCAGCACCGCGTTGGTCACCGCATCGTCGCCGGCGATCGAGGCGGTGTGGCTGCGCGCCGCCGCCGCCCCCTGCGCGCTGCGGCCGACCTTCATCAGCACCACCGGCTTGCGCGCCCGCCGCGCCGTCTCCAGCGCCAGCAGGAAGCGGTCGGCGCTGCGGATGCCCTCCGCATAGGCGGCGATCACGTCGGTTTCCGGGTCCTCGGCCAGCCAGCCGATCACGTCGGCCAGCGCCACCTCCGCCTCGTTGCCGGTGGTGACGCAGATCGGCGTGCCGAGGCCGCGCGCGCGGGCAGCGGCGAAGATATGCGTGCCGTAGGCGCCGGACTGGCTGGCGATGCCGATGCGCCCCGCGACCGGCCAGCCGCCTTCGAGCGAGGAGGAGAAGATCGGGTACCAGCCGATGCGGTCGTTGAACAGGCCGAGGCAGTTCGGCCCCAGCAGGCGCATGCCGTGCGCGGTCGCCGCCTGCGTCATCGCCGCCTGCGCCGCCGCGCCCGCCGCATCCACCTCGGCGAAGCCGGCGGTGAACACGATCGCGGCCTTCACGCCGGCCCGCGCCAGCGCCTCGACACTTGCCACCGCCGCTGCGCCGGGCACGGCGACGATCGCCGCCTCCGGCACCTCCGGCAGGGCCGCGATGCTCGGCCAGGCGGGCAGGCCCTGCACTTCCGTGCGCTTCGGATTGACCGGCAGGATGCGCCCGGTGAAGCCGCGCGCCA
>JAKAZX010000063.1 GCA_021826485.1 Pseudomonadota bacterium
CCAGTCGCCGCCGATCAGGCGCGGCAGGAAGCGGGCCTGCTGGTCGGCGGTGCCGTGCCGGCCGAGCAGCAGGATGGCGTCCTGGGTCAGCAGCGGGCACAGGCCGAAGGCGAAATTGGCCGAGGTGACCATTTCATGCACGGCCAGCCCGATCACCTCCGGCAGGCCCTGCCCGCCCGCCGCCTCGGCGGCCGACAGGCCGATCCAGCCGGCTTCGGCATAGGCGCGGTGCGCCTCGGCGAAGCCCTGGGGAACGCTGACCGTGCCGTCCTGCCAGCGTGCGCCCGTGGCATCGCCCGGCGCGTCCAGCGGCGCCAGCACCCCCTCGGCGAAGCGCGCCGCCTCCGCCAGCACGGCGGCGGTGTCGTCCGGTGCCATCGCGGCGAAGCCGAGCGCGTGGTGCAGCAGCCAGGCGGTCTCGTCCGGCGGGGCGGTGATGGCCATGCGATCCTCCCTCAATCCGGCAGCAGCACCAGCGCCGCCGCCTGTGCGGCAATCCCCTCCCCCCGGCCGGTGAAACCCAGCCGCTCGGTGGTGGTCGCCTTGACCGAGATGCGGTCCGCCGGCGCCCCCAGCAGCTCGGCCAGCCGCGCGATCATCGCCGGGGCATGGGGGGCGATCTTCGGCCGCTCGCAGATCAGCGTCACGTCGGCATTGCCGAGCACGCCGCCGCGCGCGGCGATGCGGCCGGCGGCATGGCGCAGGAACAGAGCCGAATCGGCATCGCGCCATGCCGCCTCGCTGGGCGGGAAGTGCCGGCCGATATCCCCCTCCGCCAGCGCGCCGTAGATCGCGTCGCACAGCGCATGGATGCCGACATCGGCATCGGAATGGCCGGCCAGCCCCGCGTCATGCGGGATCGCCACGCCGCACAGCACCAGCCGCCGCCCGGCGGCGAGCGCATGCACGTCGAAGCCGGTGCCAACGCGCGGGATCAGCATAGCGGCTCCTTTCCGGACCTGGCCGGACAAGATGCCGGCGGCGTGTTGCACGTCAACCCGGCAGCGACTAGTCTGCCCAAATCATGGGCATCGCGAACGAATACGGGCATTCGCCGCGAGGATTGCGGCCGATCGAACTCGGCGGCGGCGTGCGCATCGACGTGCCGGTGATCCTGGCGCCGATGTCCGGCGTCACCGACCTGCCGTTCCGCCGGCTGGCGCGCCGGCTCGGCGCCGGGCTGGTGGTGTCGGAAATGATCGCCTCCTGGGCGATGGTGCGGGAGAACCGCAACACGCTGCGCATGGCGGAACTGGACGGCCGGCCGTCCTCCATCCAGCTTGCCGGCTGCGACCCGGCGGCGATGGCGGAAGCGGCGCGCATCGCGGTGGACCGTGGCGCCGATATCATCGACATCAATTTCGGCTGCCCGGTGAAGAAGGTCGCGATGGGGCAGAGCGCGGGCAGCGCGCTGATGCGCGACGAGGCGGCGGCGGCGCGCATCCTGGCGGCGACGGTGAACGCGGTCGCCGTGCCGGTGACGCTGAAGATGCGCATGGGCTGGGACCACGCCAGCCTGAACGCGCCGCAGCTTGCCCGGATCGCCGAGCAGGCCGGCATCCGCATGGTCACGGTGCATGGCCGCACGCGGCAGATGTTCTACACCGGCAGCGCCGACTGGGATTTCGTGCGCCGGGTGAAGGAGGCGGCCGGCATCCCGGTGATCGTCAACGGCGACATCGTGACGGAGGACGACGCGGTCACTGCCCTTGACCGCTCGGGCGCGGACGGGGTGATGATCGGGCGCGGTTGCTATGGGCGGCCTTGGTTCCCGGCGCAGGTCGCGCACGCGCTGGCCACCGGCGGGCGCCTGCCGGACCCGTCGCTCGCCACCCGCAAGGCCATCCTGCTGGAGCATTACGACGCCATGCTGACCCATTACGGCACGGAGCCGGGAATGCGCCTGGCCCGCAAGCATCTCGGCTGGTACTCGCGCGGCCTGCCCGGCTCCGCCGAGTTTCGCGCCGAGGTGAACCGGCGCGATCAGGTGGCCGAAGTGCGGGCGCTGATCGACGGATTCTACGATCCGCTGATCGAAGGCGGGGCCGTGCTGGCGGAGGCGGCATGAGCAACGCGCTGGCCCGCGGCATGCTGGCGGTGGTCGGGCGCGGCGCGGCGCGGCTTCCGGATGCGGCGGCGCTGCTGTCGGCGCTGCCGGTCGCGGTGCTGCTGCTGGACCGGGACAACCGCTTCCGCTTCGCCAACCACGCGGCCGAGCAGTTCCTCGGCCTCTCGATGGTGCAGCTTGCCCAGCACGGGCTGAGCGATCTGGTGCCGGCGGACAACCCGATCTTCCTGCTGATCGAACAGGTGCGGGAAAACGGCGTCAACATCAGCGAATACGACCTGACGCTGGAAAGCCCGCGGCTGCACAAGCAGTCCGTGACGGTGCAGGGTTCGCCGCTGCCGGAGGAGCCGGGCGCCGTCGTGCTGGTGTTGCAGGATGCCTCCGCGGCGCGCGCGCTCGACCGGCAACTGACGTTCCGCAGCGCGGCACGCTCCGTCACCGGCATGGCGGCGATCCTGGCGCATGAGGTGAAGAACCCGCTGTCCGGCATCCGCGGCGCCGCGCAGTTGCTGGAAACCAGCGTCAACGCCACCGACCGCGAGCTGACGGTACTGATCCGCGACGAGGCCGACCGCATCCGTGCGCTGGTCGATCGCATGGAAATCTTCGGCGACAAGCCGATCGAGCGGCAGCCGGTGAACATCCACCGGGTGCTGGAGCACGTGCGGCGCATCGCCCAGAACGGCTTCGCCGCGCATCTGCGGCTGCACGAGGTCTATGACCCGTCGCTGCCGCCGGCGCTGGGCAACCGCGACCAGCTTGTGCAGGTGATGCTCAATCTGGTGAAGAACGCCGCCGAGGCAATCACCGATGCCGCCATCGGCAACGGCGAGATCACGCTGATCACCGGCTTCCAGCACGGCGTGCGGCTGGCGGTGCCGGGCAGCGAACGGCGGCTGCACCTGCCGCTGCTGGTCGCGGTGCGCGATAACGGGCCGGGCATCCCGGACGACATCCGCCCCAACCTGTTCGATCCGTTCGTGTCGTCCCGCCCGGCCGGCAGCGGCCTCGGGCTTGCACTGGTGGCCAAGATCGTGGCCGATCACGGCGGGCTGATCGAGGTGGAAAGCCGGCCCGGCCGCACCGAATTCCGACTGCACCTGCCCGTCGTCCACGACGAGGCCGAGGGGAGCTGAACCCATGACGCCGCCGACGGTGCTCGTCGCCGACGACGACCGGTCCATCCGCACCGTGCTGACGCAGGCGCTCGGCCGCTCCGGCTATCAGGTGCGCAGCACCTCCAACGCCGCGACGCTGTGGCGCTGGGTGGAGGAGGGCGAAGGCGATCTGGTGATCACCGACGTGGTGATGCCGGACGAGAACGGCCTCGACCTGATCCCGCGCATCCGCCGCGTGCGGCCCGACCTGCGCGTGGTGGTGATGAGCGCGCAATCGACGCTGCTGACCGCGGTGAAGGCGGCGCAGCGCGGCGCCTTCGAGTATCTGCCCAAGCCGTTCGATCTGCAGGAACTGCTGGCCGTGGTCGGCCGCGCGCTGGCCGCCCCGCTGCCGGAGGCGCTGGCCAGCCCCGCCGCGCCGCGCGATGCGGAGGAGAAGCTGCCGCTGATCGGCCGCAGCGTGGCGATGCAGGAAATCTACCGCACCATCGCGCGGCTGACCACCGCCGACCTGACGGTGATGATCAACGGCGAAAGCGGCACCGGCAAGGAGCTGGTGGCGCGCGCACTGCACGATTACGGTCGCCGCCGCGGCGGCCCGTTCGTGCCGATCAATATGGCGGCGATCCCGCGCGAGCTGATCGAAAGCGAGCTGTTCGGCCATGAGCGCGGCGCCTTCACCGGCGCCACCAACCGCAATGTCGGCCGGTTCGAGCAGGCCAATGGCGGCACGCTGTTCCTGGACGAGATCGGCGACATGCCGCCGGAGGCGCAGACGCGGCTGCTGCGCGTGCTGCAGGAAGGGGAGTTCACCACGGTCGGCGGGCGACAGCCGGTGCGTGCCAATGTGCGCATCATCGCCGCCACGCATCGCGACCTTCGCCAGTCGATCCGCCAGGGCAGCTTCCGGGAGGATCTGTTCTACCGGCTGAACGTGGTGCCGATCCGGCTGCCGCCGCTGCGCGAACGCACCGAGGACATCGCCGATCTGGCGCGCCACTTCCTGGACCGCGCGCGCGCCGACGGCCTGCCCGCGAAGTCGCTCGACATGCCGGCGATCGAGGCGCTGCGCGGCTATCGCTGGCCGGGCAACGTGCGCGAGCTGGAGAACGTGATGCGCCGGCTGGCGGCGCTGTGCCCGGACGAGGTGATCGGGGCGTCCGTGGTGCGCGCCGAACTCAGCGATGCCGAGCCGCCGGCCCCGGCCGAGGCGGCATCGGAGGGGACGCCGGCCAACGAGCCGCTGGGCCGCGCCGTGGAGCGGCATATCCGCCAGTTCCTGTCCGCCTATCGCGACGGCATCGCGCCCGCCGACATGTACGACCGCGTGCTGGCGGAGGTGGAACGGCCGCTGATCCAGATGACGTTGGCGGCGACGCGCGGCAACCAGATCAAGGCGGCGGCCATGCTCGGCCTGAACCGCAACACGCTGCGCAAGAAAATCCGCGACCTGGAAATCCCGGTCGTGCGGGGGATTGCCTGAAACCGCCGGGGACCGTCCGGCCCGCGCGCCGCCGCCCGCATCGGTGCGGAAGCGGGCGATGAACGCGCTGTTCCCGCGCCCCGATCCGCTGCCCGGCACGCCCCCGCGCGCCGCCCCGCTGCGCCACATGGCGGATCTGCTGCTGGGCAAGGCGACCACGCTCGGCCTGTCGGCGCTGGCGCTGATTCTCGGCATCGCCACCTTCGCGAGCCTGGCCGGCGGCGTGCCGCTGCTGGTGCAGCCGGAGCGCGTGTTCGCCATGGCGGTGGCGAATTTCGTGGTCCTGCTGGCGCTCGGCGCGGTGCTGGCCGGCCGCCTCACCCGCGTCTGGGTGGAACGCCGCCGCGGCTCGGCCGGATCGCGGCTGCACGTGCGGCTGGTGTTCCTGTTCAGCGTCGTCGCGGTCACGCCGGCGATCGTGGTCGCGGTGTTCGCCACTTTCTTCTTCGATGTCGGCATCCAGTCCTGGTTCAACGACCGCGTGCGCACCGCCTTGCAGGAAAGCCTGAGCGCCAGCCGCGGCTATCTGGAGGAGCACCGCAACAACATCCGCGCCGACGCGCTGGGCATGGCGAACGATCTGGCGCGCGCCGGCAGCCTGCTCGCCAACGACCCGAACGCATTCGGCGAGGTGCTGGCGACCCAGACCGCGCTGCGCGGGCTGACCGAGGCGCTGATCTACGAGCCGGTCACCGGCCAGACCATCGCCGCCGCCGGGCTGATGTCCGGCATCGGGGTGACGCCGCCGCCGTCCTGGGCGTCCGAACAGGCGAAAACCGGCGACGTGGTGGTGCTCGGCAGCCCGGATTCGACGCGCGTGCGCGCCGTGGTGGCGCTGGAATCCACGCCGATGCTGATGCTGCTGATCGGCCGGCCGGTCGATCCGGCAATCCTGGACCACATGGCGCGCACGGAAAAGGCGGTCGCGGAATACAACCGGCTGGATCAGAACCGCTCCGGCCTGCAAATCACGCTGGCCGTGATCTTCGCCCTGGTGGCGCTGCTGATGCTGCTCGCCGCGGTGCTGATCGGGCTGGTGATGGCCAACCAGATCGCCCGCCCGGTCGGCCGGCTGATCATGGCGACCGAGCGGGTGCGCGCGGGCGATCTGTCCGTGCGCGTGCCGGAGGCGATGACCGGGGACGAAATCGCCGGCCTGTCGCGCGCCTTCAACCGCATGACCGGCCAGCTTGCCGCCCAGCGCGCCGAGCTGATGGACGCCTATGGCCAGATCGACAGCCGCCGCCGCTTCACCGATTCGGTGCTGGCGGGCGTATCGGCCGGCGTGATCGGGCTGGATGCGGAGGGCCAGATCGAGCTGCCCAACCGCGCCGCCAGCGACCTGCTGGGCGTCGATCTGCTCGGCGAGATCGGCCGGCGGCTCGGTGACGTGGTGCCCGAACTGGCCGAGCTGATCGCCGCTGCGCAGGCCGGGCCGGATCGCGCGCACACGGCGGAGCTTCAGCACGGGCCGGCGGCGCGGCGGCGCACGCTGCTGGTGCGCATCGGCACCGACCGGTCGGGCACGCAGGCCGATGCGGCGCGCGGCTACGGTTTCGTCGTCACGTTCGACGATATCACCGAACTGCAATCCGCCCAGCGCAAGGCTGCCTGGGCCGACGTGGCGCGCCGCATCGCGCACGAGATCAAGAACCCGCTGACGCCGATCCAGCTTTCCGCCGAGCGGCTGAAGAAGCGCTTCGCCAAGGAGATTGCCTCGGATCCGGAAACCTTCACGCAATGTGCCGACACCATCATTCGCCATGTCGGCGATATCGGGCGCATGGTGGATGAATTCTCCTCGTTCGCGCGGATGCCGCAGCCGTCGATCCGGCCGGAGGATGTCGGCCGCGCCGTGCGCGAAGCGATGGTGCTGCAACGCAACGCGCACCCTGAGATTGCGTATGTCACCGCGATCCCCGAACGCGGGCCGGTCGCGCGCTGCGACCGGCGGCTGCTGGGCCAGGCGCTGACCAACCTGTTGCAGAACGCCGCCGACGCGGTCGCCATGCGCCCGGGTGCCGGGCATATCGAGGTGCGGGTGACCGAGGACGCCGGTGAGGTACGGATCGCCGTCGCCGATGACGGCATCGGCCTGCCGGCGCAGGACCGTGCGCGGCTGACTGAGCCGTACGTGACTCACAAGCCGAAAGGTACCGGACTTGGGCTTGCGATCGTGAAGAAGATCATGGAGGACCACGGCGGGCGCGTGACGCTGGAGGACCGGCCGTCGCGGCCCGACTGGGAGGGACCGGGGACGGTCGCCACGCTGGTGCTGCCGCGTGGCGAGGAACCGGCGGCCGCACAGCCGGTAAGGACGAGCCATGCCGCATGAGATCCTGATCGTCGATGACGAGCCCGATATCCGCCTGCTGGTGGAGGGCATTCTGCGCGACGAAGGCTACGACACGCGGCAGGCCGGCGATTCGGATCAGGCGCTGGCGGCCTTCCGCATGCGGCGGCCGGCGCTGGTGGTGCTGGACGTGTGGTTGCAGGGGTCGAAGCTGGACGGGATCGGCATCCTGCGCGCATTGCACCGGGAGGAGCCGCAGGTGCCGGTGGTGATGATCTCCGGCCACGGCACGATCGAGATGGCGGTCTCCGCGATCCAGGAAGGCGCCTACGACTTCATCGAGAAGCCGTTCCAGTCCGACCGGCTGCTGCTGGTGGTCCGCCGCGCGCTGGAAGCGGCGCAGCTTGCCCGCGAGAACGCCGAACTGCGGTTGCGCGCCGGGCCGGAAACCGAACTGACCGGCAGCAGCCACGTGGTCGCGCAGTTGCGCGCACAGGTTGAGAAGGTTGCCCCCACCGGATCGCGCGTGATGATCAACGGGCCGGCGGGATCGGGCAAGGAAGTGGTGGCACGCATGATCCATGCGCGCTCCCGCCGGGCGGACGGGCCGTTCGTCGCGCTCAACTGCGCCATCCTCAACCCCGCGCGCTTCGAGGAGGAGCTGTTCGGCGTCGAGGCCGCGAGCGATCCGCTGGCGCAGCCGCGCCGCGCCGGCGTGCTGGAACGCGCGCATGGCGGGACACTGCTGCTCGACGAAGTGTCGGACATGCCGATCGAGACGCAGGGCAAGATCGTGCGCGCGCTGCAGGACCAGACCTTCGAGCGCATCGGCGGATCGAGCCGCGTCAAGGTCGATGTGCGCGTGCTGTCCACCACCAACAAGGACCTGCAGGCCGAGATCGCCATCGGCCGGTTCCGCGAGGATCTGTACTATCGCCTCGCCGTGGTGCCGCTCCGCGTGCCGGCGCTGCGCGAGCGGCGGGAGGATATTCCCGCGCTGGCGCAGCGCTTCCTGCAACGTTCGGCGGAACTGTCGGGGATGGCGGGGCGCGAGCTGTCCACCGATGCGGTGACGGCGCTGCAGGCCTATGACTGGCCGGGCAACGTGCGGCAGTTGCGCAACCTGATGGACTGGCTGCTGATCATGGCGCCGGGCGGTGCGGCGGACGCGATCCGGGCGGAGATGCTGCCGCCGGAAATCAGTTCCTCCGCCCCCGCGCTGTTCAACGCCGACCCGTCCGCCGACATCATGGCGCTGCCGCTGCGCGAGGCGCGCGACCTGTTCGAGACGCAGTATCTGCAGGCGCAGTTGCTGCGCTTCGGCGGCAATATCAGCCGCACCGCCGGCTTCGTCGGCATGGAGCGCAGCGCGCTGCACCGCAAGCTGAAACAACTGGGCGTGGGGGCCGAGGACCGGGCGGGCTGAGGCCGATGCCGCTGACCTTGCACCCGATCGGGGTGCTGCGCACGCCGTTCGCGACCCGCGCCGACTGCCCGCGCAACGGGCGGCAGATCGTGCCGGCACCGCTGTGCCATGTGGACCTGCACGCGGAATTCCGTGCCGGCCTCGCCTCGCTGGACGGGTTCTCGCACCTGATCCTGCTGTACTGGCTGGACCGCGCCGGCCCGGCGGAACTGGTGTTCACCCCGAAATTCGACGCCTCCCCGCGCGGCGTGTTCGCCACCCGCAGCCCGGCCAGGCCCAACCCGATCGGCCTGTCGGTGGTCGCGTTCGAGGGGTTCGAGCCGGACGGGCGGCTGCGGGTCCGCTATCTCGATTGTATCGACGGCACGCCGCTGCTCGACATCAAGCCCTACCTGCCGACCACGGATGCCGAGCCGGCGGCGAGCATGGGATGGCTGAGCAAGCCGCGCGAGGCGCCATAGCCGCCCGCCTCGGGCACCGGCCGGTCAGCGGCGGCGACGGCGGCGCAGGCCGGCGAGCGCGGCGACGCCGAGGCCGAACAGGCCGAGCGAGGCCGGCTCCGGCACCTTGTAGGTGTCGTTGTGCAGTTCGCCGCCGCCGGTGAAGGTCTTGGCGAACAGCGTGCCGTTCAGGGCGCCGCCGGAGATGCCCACCGACGCCTTCGGCGCCAGCACCGAAGCCTGCCAGTTGCCGAGCTTGACGGAACTTGCCGTCTCGAAATTGAAGATCACGTTGCGCAGCGCCGGGGCGTTCCAGTTGCTGCTGGACGGGTCGGTGAAGTTGCCGCTGCTGCCGCTGCCGGTGACATCGACCACGACGCTTGCCACGCCGCTGCCGAGATTGAAGTCCACGCGCGCGTTCTGCAGGTCGCTTTGCAGCGCCGCACCGGTCAGCGAGAACACCGCGACTCCGCTGGAATTGGCGACCGCATCGAACTCCGCTGCCCCGCCCTGGTCCACGATGGAACTGTTCGCGGTCAACCCGGCAAGAGTGTTCGAGAAGTTCAGCAGCGTGGTGGTATAGTCGCTCAGCGGCAACACCGGTCCGGATTTGATCTGGCTGCCGCCGCCGTTGAAATTGACCTGACCGTTGCTCAGATTCCCCGTGTAGTACAGGTCGCCGCCATTGTCGATGTTCTTGCCGCCGCCGGAGACGGTGCCGTAGACATCGACCGCCTTGTTGTTTGGCAGGTCGCTGCCGTTGTTGAAGAACGTGGCGCTGCCGGACAGCGTGCCACCGATCACCGCCGCCCCTTCGATGTCGGAGTTGGTGCTGGCGTTGCCGCTGGTGATCAGGTTGAACTGGTCCAGGATCTGCGTCGCGGTCGGCGGCGCCGCTTGGCTAGCGCCCGCGGACAGGCAAACGCCCGCCGCTGCCATCAGTCCCAGTCGTACTGCCCTGCTCACGTGCTGCCCGTCATCCGGTTTCCTCTTGTTAACTAGCGGATATGGATGCGTCTACGCAAGAGCTAAGCGGCCCGGCGCGGCTGCGTGGGCAGCAGGTCAGCCAGCCGATCCTCCGCCCGCAAGCGGCGGCGGACCGCCAGAATCGCATCGCGCGCCGCCCGATCGCCCCGCTCCGCCGCCAGGATCGCCAAGCTGCGCACGAACACATCCCGCTGGGCATTGCTGCCGCCCAGCGCCGCCAGCCCGGCGGCGAGCGTCCCCAACTCGGCGCGGCGACCAGCCTCCGCCACGCCGACAAGGGCGCGGCCGAGCGGCAGGCCGACCTGCCGCGCCACCACCCCCTGCTCGCCGCGCGCATGGGCCAGCCCCGCGACCAGCTCGCCGGCGGCCGCGGCATCGCCGACCGCCAGCAGCGCCAGCAGCCGGTGCAGCGCCGCGAACAGCAGCACCGTTTCGCCCCGCCGGCGCCGCGCGATCGCCGCCAGTTCCTGCCAGCGCGGGCCGACCGCGATCCCGTGCTGGCGCAACCGCCACAGCAGGGAGACCGCGTTGGCGTAGTCGCGCATGTCCTCGGACGGCTCGGCGCGGATTTCCCGGTCGTACAGGTCGAGCGCCGCCGCCACGTCGCCCTGGGCGAGCCGGAACAGCGCCAGATGCCACGCCAGATGGCCGGCAAAATTGTTGCAGCCCTGCCAGTCGGCCCGCCGCGCCTCGATCCAGGCGGCGCCGGCGGCGGGCTGCCCGGTCATCTCATGGACATGGGCGACGGCGTGGATCGCCCAGGGATCGGCCGGCGTGTGGGCGATCGCGGCCCGGCCGAACCGCTCGGCGGCGGCGTAGTCGCCGGCTTCCTCCAGCGCGAAGGCATGGCAGCCGAGGACGTAGCCATAGCCTGGCATGTCCGCGCTCCAGGCCGGCAGGACGGCCGCGGTCAGGCGGCGCATGCCGGCCCCGTCGCCACCCAGGAAGCACAGCGCGGTCGCTAGCTTGACGAACAGCAGCAGGCCGGGCCGGCGCCGCAGCGCCGTCGCCAGCACCTCCGCCGCCGCCAGCGGCCCGGTCGCGAGGCCGGCCGCCAGCGCCCCGGCCAGCGCCGCCTCGTCATCGGTCCGCGGGCCGGACGGCAGCTTCGACAGAACCCGCCGCGCCGCCGCCACCGTCTCGGCCCGCGCCGCCAGCAGCAGCGTCAGGCCGCGCAGGGCCAGCGCCGCCGGCATCCCGGGCGCGGCGGCCAGCGCCCGCTCCAGGCAGTCCGGCACGTCGCGCCGATAGGCCGCCAGCCCCTCCGCCGCATCGGCGAAGGCCGCCAGGGCTGCGGGGTGCTGCGTGGTATGGCGCAGGCCGAGCCGGTCGATGCCGGCGGCGGGGGCGCCGCGATCAGGCGGAAGATGGGTCATCCGAGGGTCCTTCGCCGCGCTCGCGCGCCGCCAGCACCGCCGCCTCGACGTCCGGCGCCGGGCCGGGCAACGGAGTCTGGCGGACCAGGCGGCGCAGTTTTTCCAACTGGTCGTAATAGGCCCGGCACATGTCGCAGGCCCGCAGGTGCCACCACGCTTCCAGCCGCCGCCGCCAGGGCAGCGTGCCTTCCATGTAGTCGGTGGCCAGTTCGCTCATGTCGCGGCAGGTCGGCATCGGCATCGGCTCGGTCTCCCTTTCCCCGCCACTATCGCGAGACTCGACGCAGCAAGTCGCGTTACAACCGCCGCATGCCGCCGGCCGCGCAGGATGCCGAATTCGACAGCGCCGACTTCCTCGCCCGCCTGCGCGCCGGCGAGGATGCCGCGTACCGCCGGCTGATCCGGCGCTTCCATGGCTCCCTGGTCGGGACCGCCAGCGCCATCATCGGCAGCCGCGCCCAGGCGGAGGAGGTGGTGCAGGATGCCTGGCTCGCCGTGTTCGCCGGCATCGGCCGGTTCGAGGGGCGGTCAAGCCTGGCGAGCTGGCTGTTCGCGATCGTGCTCAACCGCGCCCGCACCCGCGCGAGCCGGGAGGGGCGGATGGTCGCCCTGCCGGCGCTGGATGCCGGCGATGCCGCGGAGCGCGCGGTGCCGCTGGACCGGTTCCAGCCGGACGGCCACTGGACCGAGCCGCCGCGGCTGTGGGACGAGCTGGACCCGGAGCGCGTGGTGGGCGGCCGGCAACTGTTCCTGCACGTGCAGGACGCGATCGCGAAGCTGCCGGCCGGGCAGAAGGCGGTCATCATCCTGCGCGACATGGAGGCATGCAGCGCCGAGGATGCCTGCCGCCTGCTCGGCATCTCGCCGGAGAATCAGCGCGTCCTGCTGCACCGCGCGCGCGGGCGGGTGCGGCGCACGGTGGAACTGCTGCTGGACGGCACCGCGCCCGCCGCCGCCGTTGCGCGGACCGCGGCGCCCGCGCCGAAGCGGCCGGGCGGCGCCGTGCTGCGCTTCCTGGCACGGCTGTTCGCACCGCAGCACTTCGCGGCTAGACTGGCGGGATGACCCCTCGCCCGACCATCATCGACTGCGACCCCGGCACCGACGACGCGATCGCGCTGTGGCTCGCCCTCGCCTCCCCGGAACTCGACGTGCAGCTTGTCACCGCGGTCGGCGGCAATGTCGGCCTCGCGCACACGCTGCCGAACGCCGCCGCCATCGTGGCGCTCGCCGGCAAGCGCATCCCGGTCGTCGCCGGCGCCGACCGGCCGCTGCTCGGCCGGTTCATCGATGCGGCGCATGTGCATGGCGACAACGGCCTGGGCGGGCTGATCCTGCCGTCCGGGCCGCCGCCGCAGGCGGGCCTCGCCAGCGATGCGATCCGCGCGCGGCTGCGCGAAGCGGCGCCACGCTCCGTCACCCTGATCGGCCTCGGCCCCGCGACCAATCTCGGCCTGGTGTTCGCGACCGAACCCGAACTCGCCGACCGGGTCGCCGAGATCGTGCTGATGACCGGCGCGGTGGGCGAGGGCAATGCCACGCCCGCGGCCGAGTTCAACGCCTGGAATGATCCGGAGGCGCTGGCGATCGTGCTCGCCTGCGGCGCGCCGGTGGCGCTGGCGACGCTGGACGTGACCAATCAGGCGCTGTGCACGCCCGACCACATCGCGCAGTTGCGCGCCGCCGGGGGCGGGGCCACGGCCGACGCCGCCGCGCGCATCTGGCAGGCGGTGAAATTCTCCCGCCGCTCCGGCGGGCTCGGGCACGAGCAGCATGATGCCTGCGCCGTCGCCTGGGCGGTGGCGCCGCATCTGTTCCGCCACGCGACGGTGCTGGCCGAGGTGGATTGCGGACCGGGCATCGGCCGGGGCCGGACGGCGGTGGACCGCTGGCACCGCAGCGGAAGGGGCAGCCCGGCAACGCTGCTGGAAACGGTGGACGCCGCCGGCTTCTTCGCCCTGCTGATCCCGCGTCTGGCCGCCCTGCCCTGAAAGCCCATCGAAGACAATCAGGGCGGCACCGCAGATATTCCCCCGTCATCAACTCACTTGAATGGATTGCTGTGAGATGTGTGCGTCGCGGAGCTTTGCGTTGGCGATGACGATGAGCTTTCGCATGAGAGCGGTGATGGCGACGAGGGGCTTTTTGCCGCG
>JAKAZX010000511.1 GCA_021826485.1 Pseudomonadota bacterium
GATTTCTCGGCTATCATCAGGCCGGCAGCAGACGCTTGAACGAAGGCAACCTTGCACCGAACGGCTGGCACCCGGAGATACCGCCGCAATTTCGTAACCAAGTGCTCGAATTTATGGGCGGACAGGGTCGCGCGCTACGCGAGGCGTCCTTCGGCACATGGTATATAGTCGATCGTGACGACGACAGGAATGAAGATCACGGCCCGCAGCGGTTCAGCCTGATATATCTCCGCGCTGACGGTATTGCTGCTTACCAAGCGCTGTATTGGTCCAATAATATAGCGCCGGAGATGCTAGCGATCATCCAGCCCGGTCACGGATTCGGTGGCAACTACGCCAACTTCACGGACCCCTTTGGATTCCTCGCCTGGACGGTTCTGCGTCAAGGCGGTGCCAACATTCCTGAATATCTGATTTGTGGCGGGAACGGTCTGGACTACGAGCAGGCATTCTGGCCGGATGAGTATCCGGAACATGTCGAGTGGTTTCAGCACGTGAACGGCAACGGTGTTTGGCGCCGCCGCAGGTGAAGGCGTTGGTCTTACGTTTGCTGCCGGATGGTGAATGAGGCGAGTGCCCTTGCGGCCGCTAGCCGGCCCGGCGCGCCAGGGCAGCGATGTCGCTGTCCTCGGCCAGAAGCTCGTCGAGCGCGAAGGGGCAGGAAGCTGCCGGCGGCGTGCTTCCGGTTTCCGCCGCGATCTGTCGCAGGGCGCGGCGCCACAGCGCGTCGAGATCGAGCCGCCGGCGCATGGCGGGCGTGAAGCGTGCGGCGGCGTCCGCCAGGAACGCCGCCGTCTCGCCGCGCCAGTGGGTGGCGGCGGGATCATCCGGTGCCGCGCCGAGCTTCAGCAGGTGGACCATCGCCTGCCGCAGCAGGCTTTCGCAGGCGCGCAGTTCGGAGAGGCCCAAATCCTGCACCTCCTCGATCACATGCGGCCAGTCGATCGCCGCGTTCACCCGTTCGCCGTTCGCCAGCCGGCGCAGCAGCGCCGCCTGTTCTTCGGCCCAGCCGAGGATGTCGCGTTCATACAGCCCGTCCGGCATCGCCCCTCTCCGCCGCCCGTGCGGTCAGATTACGCCAAGCGCGACCGGACACCAAACGGGAGGGTGCAGGCCCTGGCAGTCCCGGGCGATGCGGCACCATCCGTCGCTCAGGGGCCGCCGGAGTTCTTCGCCTCCGCCGCGTCGTCCTGCGCGCCGCGCTGGACGGTGCTGCGGGCGACCGGCAGGCGCCAGCCGCGCTTCATCGCCATCACGCGCAGCCCGAAGCACAGCAGCGCGCCGGCGATGGTCGTGGCGGCCGGGGAGATGTGCAGCAGGCCGCCGATCACGACCACGGCGGCCCCGGCCAGGGCGGCGACGGCGTAGAGGTCGGCGCGCAGGACGGTGGGGATTTCCGCCAGCAGGATGTCGCGCATCATGCCGCCGCCGATGCCGGTCAGCATGCCCAGCAGGGCGGCCATGACGGGGTTGAGTCCGAACGCGAGCGCCTTCTGCGCGCCGGCGACGGCGAACAGCGCCAGCCCCGCTGCATCGAACATCAGCACCGGGCTGCGCAGGCGCACCACGTCGGAATAGCGGTAGAACGTGATGACGCCGGCGAGCACCGAGACCGCGAGATACCGCCAGTCGCGGATCGCGCCGGGCGGCACCGCGCCGATCAGCAGGTCGCGGGTGATGCCGCCGAAATTCGCGGCGACGAAGGACAGCACGAGAATGCCGAACAGGTCGAGCCGGCGCGCCACCCCGGCGGTCGCGCCGCTGATCGCGAACACGAAGGTGCCGATCAGATCCAGCGCGACCAGCAGCGTCATCGCACGCCCCTGTGCGCCGCCCGGCCGGCGATCATCGGTCCGGCGGCCGCGCCGACAGCCAGGCCTGCGCGGCAACGACCAGGGTTTCAACCCCGGTGCGCAAGGTGGGGTGCAGGACCGGCGCGAACAGCGGGCTGTGATTGACCGGCAGATCGTTGATCCGGCCGGCATCCTTCGCCTTCGCATAGGCCGCCGGGTCGGTGCCGCCGACGAACCAGAAGACTGACGGAACATGCCATTCCGTCCCGAAGCATCCGAAATCCTCGCTGGCCGGCGCGGGGCCGGTGTGGACGACGCGATCGGGCGGGAAATACGCGCGGAAGGCATCGGCGATGCGCTGGCTGGCCGCCGCGTCGTTGACGTTGAGAGGATAGCGGTCGAGCGGCGTGATTTCCGGCGGCCGCGGCGCGCCCGACGCGGCGGCCTCGGCATTGACGATGCGCTCGATCGCGGCGAGCACGCGCGTGCGCACCCCGGCATCGAAGGTGCGCACGTTCAGCTTGATGACGGCTTCGTCGGGAATCACGTTCTCCTTGCTGCCGGCTTGCAGGACGCCGATGGTGACGACGGCCGCCTCGGTCGCGGCAACCTCGCGCGAAACGATGCCCTGCAACCGCATCACGGTCGCCGCCGCCATCACCACCGGATCGATGCTGGCCTGCGGCATCGATCCGTGGGCGCCGCGCCCGAACAGGCGGATTTGCAGGCTGTCGGCGGCCGAGGTGATCGGGCCGGCGCTGCCGGCGATCGTGCCGGCCGGCCCCACCATGACGTGCTGGCCGAGAACCACGGCGGGCTGCGGGAAATGCCGGAACAGCCC
>JAKAZX010000512.1 GCA_021826485.1 Pseudomonadota bacterium
GCCCAGGGCCGGCCCCGCCTCGCCGAGCCGCCGGTCGAGCGTGTCGAGATAGAGGATCAATGGCGGGCCGCGTCGCGCATGCGGCGGATGAAGTCGCCCGCCGGCTCCGCCTGCATCGGCATCGTCTCGACCAGCGCGCGCAGGGCCACCATGTCGATCGGTTTGCGCGGCGCCCTGGCGGGAACGATCCGTGCGACCGGCTTGCCGCGGCGGGTGATCTGCACGGTTTCGCCACCGCTGGCGCGCTCCACCAGTTCGCTCAGATGTGCCTTGGCATCAACGATGCTGACGCCGCCCATCCGACTCTCCTGACCATCCTTCTGGTCATATATGGCACGGGGCAGGCCGAAACCACAGCGCCGAGGCGCCGGCGGCGATGCTTCGGCCCGAGCCGGGTGGCGGCTAGCCGGGCAGCCGTTCGATGGCGGCGCCGCAGGCGGCGAGTTTCTGCTCGACCGCCTCGTAGCCGCGGTCCAGGTGATAGACCCGGTTCACCAGCGTCTCCCCGCGCGCCGCGAGGCCGGCGAGCACGAGCGAGACGGAGGCGCGCAGGTCGGTCGCCATCACCGGGGCGCCGGACAGCGCCGCAACGCCGCGCACGATCGCCGAGGCGCCGTGGACGTTCACCCGCGCGCCCAGCCGGTTCAGCTCGGGGACGTGCATGAAGCGGTTCTCGAAGATCGTCTCGGTGATCATCGCCGCCCCCTCGGCCACCGACATCAGCGCCATCAGTTGCGCCTGCATGTCGGTCGGGAAGCCGGGATAGGGCTCGGTCATCGCATCCGTGCCGTGCAGGCCGTTCAAGCGGCGGACGGTGACGCCGTCATCCTGCTCCGTCACCTCCACCCCGGCCTCGGCCAGCACGCGCACCACGGCGCCGAGATGATCGAGCCGCGCATGGCGCAGGTGCAGCGACCCGCCGGTGATTGCGGCGGCGCAGGCATAGGTGCCGGTTTCGATCCGGTCGGGGATGATGGCGTGGGTCGCGCCGTGCAGCCGGCCGACGCCCTCGACCGTCAGCCGGTCGGTGCCGATCCCCTCGATCCGCGCGCCCATCGCCGCCAGACAGTCGGCGAGGTCGCTGATCTCCGGCTCGCGCGCCGCATTGGCGATGACGGTCTGGCCGTCGGCGAGCGTCGCCGCCATCAGCAGGTTCTCGGTCGCGCCGACGCTGGGCATGGCCAGCACGATGTCGGCGCCGTGCAGCCCCTGCGGCGCGCTGGCATGGACATAGCCGCCATCCAGCCGGATCGCCGCCCCCATCTGCTCCAGGCCCTTCAGGTGCAGGTCGATCGGCCGGGTGCCGATGGCGCAGCCGCCGGGCAGGCTGACCCGCGCTTCCCCCACCCGCGTCAGCAGCGGGCCGAGCACCAGGACGGAGGCGCGCATCTTGCGCACGATGTCGTACGGCGCCTCGGTATTCGTGATGGCCCCGCCGATCGCGAGCGTCCGGCCGTCATTGCCCCGCGGCTCGACCGCGACGCCGTGCTGGGCGACCAGCGCCCGCATGGTGGCGATGTCGGCAAGCTGGGGCACATTGGTCAGCACCAGCCGCTCGGCGGTCAGCAGCCCGGCCGCCATCAGCGGCAGGGCCGCATTCTTAGCGCCGCCGATCGGGATTTCGCCGGAAAGCGGCCGGCCGCCGCGAATCAGGATTCGGTCCATGCCGGGCTTGTAGCGAAGTTCAGCCGAGCCGGGGAAGGGCGACGCCGCGCTGGTGCATGTATTTTCCCGCCTTGTCGGCATAGCTGGTCTCGCACGGCGCGTCGCCGTGCAGGAACAGGAACTGGCAGATGCCCTCGAACGCGTAAATCTTGGCCGGCAGCGGCGTGGTATTGCTGATTTCGATGGTCACCTGGCCCTGCCATTCCGGTTCCAGCGGCGTCACGTTCACGATGATGCCGCAGCGGGCATAGGTGGACTTGCCCAGGCAGATCACCAGGACTTCGCGCGGGATGCGGAAATATTCCACCGTGCGGGCGAGTGCGAAGCTGTTGGGCGGGATGACGCAGACCGGACCCTGCCGATCGACAAAACTTTGCGGGGAGAAGTGTTTCGGATCGACGATTGCCGAGTCCACGTTGGTGAACACCTTGAACTCGTCGGCGACGCGGGCGTCGTAGCCGTAGCTGGACAGGCCGAAGCTGATCACGCCCTCGCGTTTCTGGCTCTCGACGAAAGGCTCGATCATGCCATGCTCGGTCGCCATGCGGCGGATCCAGCGGTCGGACATCACGGACACGGCGGTTGCCCTCCGGGGCGGGATGGATACCGCAGGCTCTAGCCCAGCGCCCGGTGCCGGGCCAAGCACCCTGCCGCCGCGGCCGCGGCGCGACAGCCGGCTCGACATCGTCCGCGGCTGGCTGCAGCTCAGCATCTTCGCCAGCCACGCCAGCGGGTCCTGGATCGGCGCATGGCTGATCCACGGGCGCTGGGGCCTGTCGGACAGTTCCGAGCAGTTCGTGTTCCTGTCCGGCTTCATGCTGGGCAGCGTGTTTGCCCGCAAGCAGTTGCGCGACGGCTGGCGGGGCGCGGCGGCCGACCTGCTGGGCCGGGCCGGGCGGCTGTACCGGACGCATCTGGCGGTGTTCGCCCTGTTCGGCCTGGCGGTGGTGTCGGCGGGGGCAACGCTG
>JAKAZX010000513.1 GCA_021826485.1 Pseudomonadota bacterium
AGCACATGCGAGACGGAGATGTTGACGGTGACGGCAATCGACGGGTCCGGCCAGCCGGCCGCCGCGCGGCAGGCCTGTTCCAGCACCCAGCGGCCGATCCGCTCGATCTGCCCGCTCTGCTCGGCGATCGGGATGAACGTCGCCGGGCTGACCGCGCCCCGCACGGGGTGGGTCCAGCGCAGCAGCGCCTCGAACGCGGTGCAGGCGCCGGTTCGCGCGTCGATGATCGGCTGGAACACCAGTCGGAACTGATCGTCCCTGATGGCATCCCGCAGCCCCTGTTCGAGATCGTAACGGTCCGCCATGTCATCGGCCAGGGCCGGGTCGAAGCACTTGGCCCTGCTCTTGCCCTCGCGCTTCGCCGCATACATCGCGACATCGGCGGCGCGGATCACGCTGTCGGCCGTATCGCCATTGTCGGGATAGAGCGCCACCCCCACCGAAGCCTCGATCCGGCAGACATCGGCGCCCACCGTGATCGGCGCCTTGATCGCCTCGATCAGCCGCTCGGCATGGCGGAGCGCCGCCTCGCCGTCACAGTCCGGTATGGCGACGAGGAACTCGTCGCCGCCCCACCGCGCGACGTCTCCCGTCCCGCCCATGACCAGGGCGGCGCGCCCGGCGGTCTGGCGGAGCACCTGGTCGCCCATCTCGTGGCCGCGCAGATCGTTGATCTGCTTGAAACTGTCGAGGTCGATGAACAGCAGCGCAACCCGGCCGGGCGTCCCCACCGCGCCTTCCGCGCGCTCGGCCAGCCGGGCGGTGAAAGTCGGGCGGTTGTAGAGCCCGGTCAGCGGATCGGTCGAGGCGAGGCGGCTCAGGGCTTCCGCGTAGCGCTCGCGCTCGGCCACCTCGTGCGCGAGTTCGGCGGTCCGCTCGCACACCCGGCGCTCGAGGCCTTCGTTGGCGTCCGCGAGGTCGCTCTTCATCGCTTCGAGATTGAGCCTCTCCTGCTCGGAACGCAGCGTCAGCACCTGATTCCTGCGCATCAGGCGCAATCCGCGCAGCACCGTCCGCGATGTGGTCCGGGCGAAGAAGAACGACGACACGTAGCCGACGACGCCGACCACCGCGAATTTTTGCCCGCCCGGCTGATGCGAGACGAGAACCTCCGCCACCCCCGGCAGCAGGACGGCGGTGCAATAGGTCACGATCAGCGGAAAGCTGGCGCTCAGCACCGTGACGCTCCCGCCCGCCATGCCGAAACACACCATGAAGGCATACGCCCTCTCCACGACGGCGAGATGCGGAAAGAAGAAGATCGGGAAACTGCCCAGCAGCACGGCCAGGGCCGACGTGCCGAGGCCGAAGCGGCGGATCATCCTCCGGCCGTCGAAAGGCTTCCGGCTGGCCCGGGGAAAAAGGACGAATATGTCGACCGAGCGGGCCGCGGAAACCAGGACGATGGCGGCGAACCAGATCAGCAGGCCCGACCACTCGCCCGGCGCGTGCACCAGGAGAATGAGCAGGAACGATACCGCGACGGTGACGAACACACTGCCGCCGCCCAACGAATAGAGCAGTTCGGCACGATCCCTCTCGATCAGCTCTTCCAGTTCGGGATCGGCTGCTTCGTCAGGCTCTGATCGCTTGGGCTTACGCATGTGAATTCCCGACAGGGGATCGGATCGCGATCCGGCGCCACTCCAGCTGGACCGGCGGCGCCCGTTACGGCGTCCACCACCCATGAGGTCCCTAAAGCACATGAGTTCTTAATGGATCGTTATAAAACTCCGGGGCATATCAGGGATGATCTGCCCGCTGGCCGGCCTCCCATGGCGTCGATGAGCGGGCCCGCGCCACAAGCCGGCGTGCGCGCCGGCGAATGTGAAGCCCTTCGTCACGCGCGTCGGGCGCGAATACCTGCATCCCTCGGCCTGCCAATTGCCGTGCAAACGTCGGTAGTTTATTGATAATTCTCATTTTGGGAGAGGCAAGCCTCTTTTCTGGACGTGCATGATAGCGCTACCGACGGCCAACCGGCCGCAAGAGCAAAATTTAAACCCGACGCCACTTCATTCGGAGGAAACCGATGAGTTCAAGCACCGGAGCGGCAGAGGTGGGCAAGACCCGCTGGTTCCGCCTCATTCCCATCGCGATGATCGTCTACATCATCTCGTTCATGGACCGCACCAACATCGCCTACGCCTTTTCGGGCATCGGCCACGATTTCCACATCACGAAAGCCGATGAAGGCACCGCGGGCGGCATCTTCTTCGTCGGCTACGTGCTGCTGCAGATTCCCGGCGGCTGGCTGGCCGAACATTGGTCCGCCAAGAAATTCGTCGCGATCATGATCTGCTTCTGGGGACTGATGGCGCTGGGCTGCGGGCTCGCGCAGAATTTCACCCAGCTCGTGATCTTCAGGTTCCTTCTCGGCGTCGCCGAGGGCGGGATCTGGCCGGCGACGCTGGTGCTGCTGTCGCACTGGTTCCCCGTGCAGGAGCGCGCCCGCGCCTACGGCTTCTGGATCGCCAACCTGGCGATCTCGTCGATCATCACGCAGCCGCTGTCGGGCTTCATCGTCGCCGGCTCGGACTGGCGCACGCTGTTCTTCGTCGAAGGCGCGCTGCCCTTCATCATCGCGCTGCCGCTCTGGCTGATCTTCATCAAGGACCGGCCCGAGGACGCCC
>JAKAZX010000514.1 GCA_021826485.1 Pseudomonadota bacterium
CCGCCGACCTGCCGCTGTCCCCCGCTGCCCGCGCGGCGCTGCCGGGGGCGCTCCCCACGATCCTGACCGGCGGGGACGATTACGAACTGGCGATGGCGGTGCCGGGGGAGAATGTCGCGGCACTGCGGGCCGCCGCCGGCGCGGTAGGCGTGACCTGCATCGGCCGCTTCGTCGCCGGCCCGCCGGAGGTGCGCGTACCGGACGCGCCGGCGCTGGAGGGACCCGGCGGCTGGAGCCATTTCGGCTGAACGAAACCGCTCACCCGCCGCTTTCCACGGATGCCGCCTGTTCCGCCTCCGCCCCCAGCCGGGTGCGGCGCCGCGCTGCCACCACCGCCAGGCCGACCGCCAGGATCAGCATGGCGCCGTCGAAGATCGGCTCGACGAAGAACGGGGCGCCGAGCTGGTTCAGCCCGGCCACCGTCACCGCCAGCACCGCGACCGCCAGCAGCGTGCCCAGCACGTTGACCCGGCCCGGCCGGACCGAGGTTGCGCCGAGCAGGGCCGCGGTGAAGGCGGGCAGCAGATATTCCTGGCCGACCGAACTCTGGCCGACCTGCAACTGCGATTGCAGCACGATGCCGGCGAAGGCGGACAGCAGGCCGGCCGCGAGGAAGGCCGCCGTCACGTAGCGCCGGGCGGAGATGCCGTTCAGCTCCGCCGTCCGCGGGCTGGCGCCGAGCACGTAGAGGTAGCGCCCGGCCGGCAGGTATTCGAACACCACGAAGGCAGCGGCGCCGACGACAAGGACGTACAGGGCCGGCAGCGGGATGCCGGCCAGCATGCCGGAAATGGCGGTGAAGCTGTCCGGCAGCGTCGCCACCACCTGCTGCCCGCCGGTGTACCATTCGTTGAGGCCGTAGATCAGCGTGCCGGTGCCGAGCGTCGCGATGAAGCTGTCGATACCGACGAAGGTGACGAGGATGCCGTTCGCCAGTCCGACCGCGGCGCCGAGCAGCAGCACCAGCCCCGCCGCCACCGGCCAGGACAGCCCCTCGCCCTGCAAGCCGATCACCAGGACCTGGGAAATGCCGAGCAGGAAGCCCACCGAGAGGTCGAAATGGTTGGCCGCCATCGGCACGAACACGGCCAGCGCCAGCAGTGCCTGCACCGATTTGTTGTTGAGGATCGAGCGGATGTTGAAGGCGGTCGGGAACGTGTCGGGCTTGAGCACCGAGAAGGCGACGATCAGCAGTACCAGCAGGACCAGCAGGCCCCAGGTGGACAGGAAATGCGCAAGGCCGCCGCGGCGCGCCTGGGCGGGCGCCGTCATGCCGCCGCCGCCGCGCCATCCGCGCCGCCGCCGGCCAGTTCCGTCAGGCGGGCAACGGTGATGTCCGCGCGTGGCACTTCCGCGATCACCGCGCCGCGGCTGAACACCAGGGCACGGTGGGCGATCTTCGCCACCTCCTCGAAATCCGAGGAGATCAGCAGCACCGTGAGGCCGCCGGCGAGGGCGGCATTGAGGTCGCGGTAGATTTCCGCCTTGGAGCCGACATCGACGCCGATGGTGGGTTCCTCCAGGATCAGCAGGCGGATGCGCGCCTCCATCCAGCGGGCCACCACCACTTTCTGCTGGTTGCCGCCGCTGAGCGTGATGACCGGGCGGGCGGCGTCCGGCGGGCGGACCGAGAAGCGGGCCAGCGCCTGCTCCGCCCGCGCCAGTTCGCGCCGCGGCGCAACCGGGCGCCAGGGCGGGATGCCGAGCGTGCGAGGATTGAGATACAGGTTTTCCCGCACGCTCATGGCCGGGGCCAGGCCTTCTTCGGCGCGGCGGCTGGAGACGAAGCCGATGCCCGCCGCCATCGCCGCCGCCGGGGTGTCGAGCCGGACCGGCGCGCCGTCCAGCAGGATGCGGCCCGCCCGCAGCCTGTTGGCGCCGTAGATGGCACGGCCGATGGCGTGATGGCCGGCGCCGCGCAGCCCCACCAGCGCCAGCATCTCCCCTGGCGCGGCGGCGAAGCTGACCGGGCCGATCACCCCAGCCTCCTCCTGCGGCACCACCGCCGCTTCGACGGCGAGCAGGCGGCGCCCCGCCGCCGGCGGCGGGGCCGCGGTGGTTTCGGCGACCGCGCGGCCGACGATGTGCAGCACCAGTTCGGCGGGCGAGGTGTCGGCGACCGGCTGGGTCGTGATGCGGCGGCCGTCGCGCAGCACGGTGACCCGGTCGGCGATCTCGAACACTTCGTCGAGCCGGTGGGTGACATAGATCATGCCGATGCCGTGCGCGCGCAGGCTGCGCAGCGTGGCCAGCAGCCGGGCCACGTCGGCCGCCGGCAGCGCCGCCGTCGGCTCGTCCAGCACCAGCAGGTCGGCGCGCACCGCCAGCGCCCGGGCGATCGCGACGATCGAGCGGTCGGCGGCGGACAGGGCGGCGATGCGCGTCTGCGGATCGAGGCGGCTGCCCATCGCGGCCAGCGCCTGCGCCGCCGCCGCGGCCGTGGCGCGCCAGTCGATCAGCCCCGCGCCGCGCCGGTAGCCGGCCTGGATCGCGACGTTTTCAGCCACCGTCATGCCGTCCACCAGCCCGAGGTCCTGGTGGATGAAGGCGATCGGCGGCGGCGGCGCATGGGGCGTCAGTTCCGACCCGCGCCAGAAGATGCGGCCGGCGCTGGGCGGATAGACCCCC
>JAKAZX010000515.1 GCA_021826485.1 Pseudomonadota bacterium
CGAGGTCGATGCGGTCCAGCAGCGGGCCGCTGATGCGGTTCTGGTAGTCCTCGCCGCAGCGCGGGGCGCGCCCGCATTCACGCGAAGCGTCGCCGAGATGGCCGCAGCGGCAGGGATTCATCGCGGCGATCAACTGGAAGCGTGCCGGATAGGTCACGTGCGCCATCGCCCGCGCGATCGTGGTGCGCCCGCTCTCCAGCGGCTGGCGCAGCGACTCCAGGGCGACGCGCGGGAATTCCGGCAACTCGTCCAGGAACAGCACCCCGCGATGGGCGAGTGACACCTCCCCCGGCCGCGCCCGGTTGCCGCCGCCCGTCAGCGCCGCCTGGGAGGCGCTGTGATGCGGCTCGCGAAACGGCGGCCGGCGCAGCAGGCGGCCGCCGTCCAGCATGCCGGCGACGCTGTGGATCATGCTGACCTCCAGCGCCTCGCGCGGGGCGAGGTCGGGCAGCAGGCCGGGCAGGCGGGCCGCCAGCATCGACTTTCCGGCCCCCGGCGGGCCGACCAGCAGCAGGTTGTGGCCCCCCGCCGCCGCGATCTCCAGCGCCCGCTTGGCGGTCTCCATGCCGCGCACCTCGGCGAGGTCGGGGGCCGCGGCCGCGTCGGCGACGCCGCCGGGGTCGGGCGGCGTCAGCACCTGGGTGCCGCGGAAGTGATTGATGATGGCGAGCAGTTCGCCGGGCGCCAGGACCTGCGCGCCGCCGGACCACGCGGCCTCCCCGCCCTGGGCGGCGGGGCAGATCAGGCCGAGGCCGAGGCCGGCGGCGGCGATCGCGGCGGGCAGCACGCCGGCGACAGGGTTCAGCGTGCCGTCCAGCGACAATTCCCCCAGCGCCGCGAATTCCGCCAGTTCGCCGCCCGGCAGCACCTCCATCGCCGCCAGCACGGCAAGCGCGATCGGCAGGTCGAAATGGCTGCCTTCCTTCAGCAGATCGGCGGGGGCGAGGTTGATCAGCACCCGGCGCGGCGGCAGCGACAGGCCCATCGCGGTCAGCGCCGCCCGCACCCGCTCCCGCGCCTCGGCCACCGCCTTGTCGGGCAGGCCGACCACCAGGAAGGCCGGCAGGCCGGAGGCGATCTGCACCTGCACCTCGACCGGCACCGCCTCGATCCCCGAAAAGGCGAAGCTGCGGATGCGGGCGATCGACATGCGGGGCGCGCTCGAAATGGTTACGCAAGCGTTGCCCGGCAGGGGAATGGCGTCAACCGGCTATCGCAATTCGATCAGCGTCTCCCCCTGCGCCAGCAGTTCGAGCAGCGCGGAAGCTGCGGCATGAACCAGGCTGCCAGGGCACGGCGCGAGCAGTTGCCAATACGCAACCAGACGATCGGCACCGCGCGATCTCCGCTGGACCAGCGGCGCAGGAAATCGTCGTCCTTTGTCACCAGACTGGCGCGGACGCCGCCGGCATATTCCCAGATTTCCGAATCGGTGGCCGCCATCAGGCCGAGGTCGGCGACGTGTTCCGCTAGATGGCCGGCCTCCGTCAGCATTCGTGCAAGGGCCGGCGGCAGTTGGGCGTCAACGAGGAATCGTGTCAACTCGCCGCTACCAGCACCGGATGGTCAACTTCGGCCGCGGCAAATGCCAGGCAGGCGCGGATGTCTTCGGGTTCAAGGGCAGGGTAGTCGGCAAGAATCTCCGCCTGACCCACGCCCGCCGCAAGCATCTCCAGCACGTCCTTCACACGGATGCGCAGCCCGCGGATGCAGGGGCGTCCGCCGCATTGCAGCGGGTTGAAGGTGATCCGGTCCATCGAAGGAAGCTAGCGCAAATCCCGCCCGCACGCGACACTCCCCGCCGCATCAGGAGTTGCCCCATGTCCGAACCGTCCTATACCCGCGCCGATCTCGACACCCTGCGGCAATGGGACACGCCGACCATCTGCAACGGGCTGGAACTGGTGGCGCCGGAGCGGCGGGCGCTGGGCTTCACCGTCGAGCCGATGGTGGCGGCGGACCGCAAGCTGCCGCCCATCGTGGGCGTGGCCCGCACCGGGCTGATCCGCGCCAAGGAGGCGCCGCGCGGCGCCATCCCGCCGCGCGAGGACTGGTACGACTATGTCGCCGCCGGCGCGCTGCCGACCATCGCGGTGCTGCAGGACATCGACGACCGGCCGGGCTACGGCGCCTTCTGGGGCGAGGTGCAATCGACCGTGCATTTCGCGCTCGGCGTCGCCGGCTGCGTCACCAACGGCTCGTTCCGCGACCTCGATGCGCTGGCGCCGGGGTTTCAGATCATCGGCGGGCGCGTCGGACCCAGCCACGCGCATGTGCATCTGGTGCAGATGCGCGGCATGGTGAACGTGTTCGGCATGGTCTGCGACCATGACGACGTGATCCACGCGGACTATCACGGCGCGGTGGTGGTGCCCGCCGCCGCGGTGCGCCGGCTGCCCGAGGCGATCGGCCTGATCACAAGGCGCGAGAAGGCGATCCTGGACATGGCCCGCGCCCCCGGCTTCACCGCGGCGAAGATGCGCGAGGCGCTGCGGCGGGCCGGGGAGATTCACTGACCGCGCGGCACCGCCGGGCCGCAGGTCAGGCGGCGCGGCGGGGCCGCAGCGCCGGGGGCAACTGGCGGGCGGACTTGACGCGCGGGTAGGGCAGTTCTTCCA
>JAKAZX010000516.1 GCA_021826485.1 Pseudomonadota bacterium
TATGACGGCCGAACGCCGTGCGTTGCAGCATGTACCAGATCAGCGCGGCCAGCGCGATCATCAGCAGCGATCCGTAGGTCAGCCGCGCACCCCAGAAGCGGAACGCGGTGCCCAGCCATTGCAGGAACGGCGCCGCATTCTCCACGTCCTGCTGGCGGATCGTCTCGCTCTGCGAATACCAGAGATTGAGCGCGCCGAAGATGCTCCAGGTGCCGAGCGTGACGATGAACGGCGGCAGCTTCAGCAGCGTCACCAGCATGCCGTTCACCGCGCCGCAGGCAACACCGACGATCAGGCCGAGCAGAAACGCAAGTTCGATCGGCACGCCGTTCAGCACCGCCAGCCGCCCCATCACCACCGAGGACAGCACCATGATGGCGCCGACCGAAAGGTCGATGCCGGCGGTCAGGATGATCAGGGTCTGCGCGCTGCCCAGGATCGCGATGATGGTGACCTGTTGCAGCACCAGCGAAAGGTTGAACGGATGGAAGAAGCGCCGGCCGACGATCGCGCTGAACAGCGCGACCGCCAGCAGCAGCACGATGAACGGCACCACCGTCGGGTTGTCGTGCAGGAACTGGTGCAGGCGCCGGAACCAGGTGCGGTCGGCAACCTCGAACGCGGCGGCCGCCTCGCCCTCGCCCGCAGCGGTGCGGGAAAGGGCAGGGGCGGGCGCCGCGGTCCCTGATTGGTCGGGCGTCACGCGACGGCGCGCATCAGCCCCAGCACTTCTTCAGCCCTTCGGCGGTGCTGATCGAGGGCACCCCCGGCACCGGATGGTCGGTGACCAGATTGACGCCCGTGTTGAAGAATTTCAGGCCGGGCGAGGGCTGCGGCTTGGCCCCGGTCTTGGCGTAGTCGGCCACCGCCTGCACGCCCATCGCCGCCATCAGCAGCGGATATTGCTGCGACGTGGCGCCGATCACGCCGGCCTGCACGTTCTTCACCCCCGGGCAGCCGCCATCGACCGAGACCATCAGCACGTCGTGTTCGCGCCCGACGGCCTTCAACGCTTCGTAGGCGCCGGCCGCGGTCGGCTCGTTGATGGTATAGACGACGTTGATGTCCGGGTCCTTCTGCAACAGGTTCTCCATTCCCGTGCGGCCGCCTTCCTCGGCGCCCTGGCCCCATTGATGGCCGACGATGCGCTTGTCCGTCTCCTTGCCGTAATGCGCGGGATCGGCGACCTTGATGCCGAACCCGGTCATGAAGCCGGTGTCGCGCAGCATGTCCACGGTCGGCTGGAATTCCAGCGCATCGACGAAGGCGACGTGGGCGGACTTGGCCTTGTCGCCCAGCGTCTTCGCCGCCCATTCGCCGATCAGCACGCCGGCCTGGAAATTGTCGGTCGCGAACGTGGCATCCGCCGCCTCGATCGGATCGAGCGGCGTGTCGAGCGCGATCACCAGCAGCCCGGCCTCCCGCGCTTTCTTCACCGCCGGCACGATGGCCTTGGTGTCGCTCGGCGTGATCAGGATGCCCTTGGCGCCGGCGGAGATCAGGCTTTCGATCGCGGCAACCTGCGTGTCGTTGTCGCCGTCGTATTTGCCGGCGAAGGTCTGCAAGGTCACGCCGAGTTCCTTCGCCTTCCCCGAGGCGCCCTCGCGCATCTTGACGAAGAACGGGTTGTTGTCGGTCTTGGTGATCAGGCCGACGATGATGCCGTCCGCCCAGGCCGGGGCCGCGCCGGCCAGCCCCAGCGCCATCGCGCCCGCCAGCATCCAGGCCCGGCGGTTCAGTTTCTTGCCCATTGTCGTGCTCCTCCCGTGGGGTCGTTGCCCGTGCCGCGGCAATCACCGTGTCGTGATCCGTGCCGTCAACGTCGCCCGTGCCGCGCGCGGGGCGGGCGATCGGCAACCGCGCAGGATGAACCGCGTCGTCGAAGCTTCCCCGGCCGCTCCGCCCCCGTCAACAGCGGAATCCGGCCGTTGCCCGAAACCGCGCACGGAGCGTGAGATGCGGCTGCTGCTTCTGCTTGCGCTGCTGCTGGCCACCGCCACGGCCGCCGCCCAGCCGGCGCCGCGGCCGGACGGCATCGAAATGCGGGCCGGCAGCGCGGCGCTGCGCGTGACCGCGCTGACGGATGACATCCTGCGCATCCAGGCAACCACCGGGGACACCTGGCCGGACGGCGATCCCTGGGCGGTGCTGCCCGCGTGGCGCGGCCGCAGCGTCGCGGTCACGCCCCGGCCGGACGGTTTCGCGACCGCCGCGCTGCGCGTGGCGATCGACCCGGCAAGCCTGCTGCTGACCATCCGCGACCCGTCCGGCGCGGTGCTGCTGGCGGAGGCGCCCGGTGGCGCCCCGGCGCTGCCGGGGGGGGGATTCCGCCTGTGCCAGAGCAGCCCGCCGGACGCGCATTACGTCGGCCTCGGCGACAAGCCCGGCCCGCTCGACCGGCGCGGCCGGGCGTTCGTCAACTGGAACGCCGACGCCTATGCCTGGCAGGAGGCGACCGACCCGCTGTACAAATCCGTGCCGTTCTTCATGACCCTGCGTGGCGCCACGGCCTATGGCGTGTTTCTCGATTCCACGTGGCGGAGCTGGTTCGATTTCGGCGTGGCGCGGGCGGATGCCGTGTGCTTCGGCGCCGCCGGTGGAACGCCGGACTGGTATTT
>JAKAZX010000517.1 GCA_021826485.1 Pseudomonadota bacterium
CAGCGCCGGCAGGGAGGCTTGGGTCAGGCCGGCACCTCGTCCAGCAATTCGCGCAATTCGCCGAGCCAGGGTTCATAGCGCCGCCAGCGTTCGACGGAACTGGCATAGACCGGGCGGCGCGCCTGATAGACGCTGGCGGTGTGAACCACCCGCCGGTTCGCCTCCGGCGCCAGGCAGGCGGCGTCCCATTCCAGCCCGGCGAAATCCACCAGCCGGCGGGTTTCCGCCTCGCGCTCGGCGACGAGGCGTTCGTAGTCGAGTTCCATGAACCGCGCCGCCGGCAGCACCGCCTGCCAGTGGTCCATCAGCCGCAGGTATTCGCGGTAGAAGAACACCAGATCCGCCCGCGATGCCGCGTAATCGGTGCGGGAGGCGATGAAGGTCGTATAGAGCGACAGGCAGGTATCCACCGGATGCCGGCGAGTGTGGATGATGCGGGCATTGGCGAACGCCAGCCGCACCGTCCCAAAGGCCAGGAAGTTGTACGGGTTCTTGTCGGTCACCCGCCGCGCGTCGGCGGAAACCTCGTCCAGCGCCGCGCGGTAGCCGGCGGCCAGCCGCGCGACCGTGCCGGGCACGTCGGCCGGCGGGGCTTCCCAGCGATGCGCCTCGCTGGTCCAGAACGACAGCTCGCCGCCGCCCGCGATCTGCGGATGGCTGCTGAGGATCTGCTCGGTCAGTGTGGTGCCGGACCGCGGCATGCCCAGGATCAGCAGCGGGCGGTCATCCGCGACCCCGGCGGCGGCATGGGCGCGGACGAAATCCGGGGTGAAGGTGGCGATGATCCGGTCGATCCGGCGCGTCCAGGCGGCCCGGTCGAACGGGAACAGCCGGGCGCGGATCGCATTCGCCGCATCGAACCGCGCGATCGCCGCCGCCGGCTCGTCCAGGTCGTCATGCGCCTTGCCGAGCGCGAAATGCAGATGCATCAGCCGGCGCGGCGTCATGCGCGGGTCATCGACCAGCTTCGCCATGTGATCCATCAGCACCCGGTCGGCCTCGGTGACGCGGCCGGCACGCACCAAGTCGTGAAAGGCCGAGGTCTGGGTGGCGTCCAGGCGCAGGGCCCGCGCCGCCGCTTCCCGCGATTCGGGGATGCGGCCCTGATCGGCCAGCACCTGGCCGAGCAGCCGCCAGGTCAGCGCATCGTCCGGCGCCCGCGCCAGGGCCAGCCGCAATTCCGCCTCCGCCGCCGCCGGCTCCCGGCGCAGACCGTGGGCGCTGCCGCGGGCGACATGCACCGCGGCGCCGGGCGGGGCGCGGTCGGCGGTGCGGAGCAGGATATCGGCCGCTTCCGCCTGCTGGTCATGAGCGGCCAGCAGGGTGGCCAGCCGGCTCGCTGCCTCCAGCGCGTGCGGCGCGAGCTCCAGGGCACGGCGGAACGCGGCGATCGCGGGCAGCAACTGGCCCTGGGCGTCGAACGCGGTGCCGATGGCCAGATGCGCGTCGGCATTGTCCGGGGTGAGATCGACGGCCCGCAGCAGCGCCGCCGCCGCGGCTTCCGGCTGGCCGGAGAGCAGGCAGGCCCGGCCGAGCGCATACCAGCCCTTCGCGCTGTCGGGATCGGCCTGCACGGCGCGGCGACAGGCCGCCGCCGCATCCGCCCAGCGCCCGGCCGCCGCAAGCCGCTCGCCGCGGGCGAGATGCGGATGGGCCAGCGCCTGCCGCCGCCGCTGTTCGGCCGCCGTTATGGACGGCGGCGCCTTCGCGGGTGGCGGCGCGTGCAGGCTCTGCCCGATCGCCTCGCGCAGGGATGACCGGTCATCCACCAGCCGCCCGGCCTCCGTCAGGCCGGCAAGCAGCGCCCTGCCGCGCGGCGGCGGATCAATCCTGGTCATGCCCCACGGTCTCCCCGCTGTCCTGTCCGGGGGGATGATGCCCGGCCGGCCGGAGTGCCATCAAGCGGCATCAGACACGGAATTGTTATAGTCACACGATATTTGCGTTTCCGGTTGACAACCGGTTCCTTAATGGAGTTTAACGCGCAACGTATACGGCGGATCCCCGGGCAGGCCCGGAGGGCACGTCGAAACGAAGAAGGGGACAAGGAATGAAGACGAAACTGAATCTTCTGGCCGGGGCGGCCGCGGTGGCCCTGGCATTCGCCGCCAGCCCCGCCTTCGCCGGCGCGGCGCCGTGCATCAACGATGTCGGGTATCCTGGCCCGATCGGCACCGGTGACTCCACCGGCTGCCAGTATCTGATCACCGTCAGCAGCAGCGGCTCGGTGTCGGTGGCCAACCTGACGGCGACGAACGGGCCCAACTATGACGGCTCCGACGACGTGGAAGTCGGCGTCATCAACAACAGCAAGTCGTCGCTGACCGCGTTGAACCTGACCGGCAGCGGGATCGGCAATTTCGAGAGCGACGGCATCTCGACCTATGGCGGCGGCAGCAACTCCACCGACACCACGGGCTATGGTGGGCCGCTCGGCTATTTCCCGAGCCACACGTCGAATGCGGTGACCGTGGACTTCCTCGGTGGCCTCGCCTCCGGCGCGTCCACCTACTTCTCGCTCGAAGCCCCGCCGACCTCCGGCAACGGCACCCTGCACGTGACGGGCGTGCCCGAGCCGATGACCGCGGCGATCCTCGGCAGCGGCCTGCTCGCGCT
>JAKAZX010000518.1 GCA_021826485.1 Pseudomonadota bacterium
TGACCAGCAGCGTGATCGAATGCACCACGTCGAAATCGCCGGGCGCGATGAAGCGGGCATATTGCGCGTACAGCGCCCCGCTCAGCGCGCCGTACAGCGCCGCCAGCGCGAACGCCAGCATGCGCATCCGGAACACCGCGACGCCGGCCGCGCCGCTGGCCAGCTCGTCGTCGCGCACCGCGATCATGGCGCGGCCGAAGCGCGAGTGCCGCAGCGCGACGCCGATGAGCAGGGCGGCCAGCAGCACGGCGGAGGCGAGCCAGTAGAAGGCGCGGTCGGTGGCGATGCCTGGGATTCCCGGAATGCCGCCCAGGCCGTCATCGCCGCCGGTCAGCGACGCCCAGTTCTTCGCCACCACCTCCAGCGTCTCGTTCAGCCCGACGGTCGCCAGCGCCAGATAATGGCCGCGCAGGCGCAGCAGCGGCGCGCCGATCAGCAGCGCGGCGGCCAGCGCCAGCAGCATCGCCGCCGGCACCGCGAGCCATACCGGCCAGTGCGCGCCGGCGGTCAGCAGCGCGCAGCCATAGGCGCCGATGCCGACGAAAGCGGCCTGGCCGAGCTGCACCAGCCCGGCATAGCCGAACGCGAACACCAGGCCCACCACCGCGATTGCGCCGATCACCGCCAGATCGAGCACGCGCAGGCTGTAGCCGGACAGCAGCAGCGGCGGTGCCACCAGCAGCAGCAGCGTTGCCGCAGCCGCCGGCAGCGTCCGTGCTCGCGCCTGCCACCTCATCCGCGCGCCCCGATGCGCTCGCCGAACAGCCCCTGCGGCCGCAGCACCAGGAAGCCGATCATCAGGGCGAACACGAAGGCGTCCTTGTAGTCCGACGATACATAGGCGGCGCCGAGAATCTCGGCGAGGCCGACCAGCACGCCGCCGCACACCGCGCCGGGGATGCTGCCGAACCCGCCGATGATCGCCGCGGCGAATGCCTTCAGCGCCAGCGTGTCGCCCATGGTCACGTCGATGAACCACATCGGCGCCAGCAGCACGCCGGCGATGCCCGCCAGCAGCGCCACCAGGACCCAGGTGACCCCGTGCAGCCGCAGCGGCCGGATGCCCATCAGCACCGCCGTCTCGGCATCCTGCGCGAGCGCGCGCAACTGCACGCCGAGCGTGGTGCCGTGCAGCAGCCCCTGCACCGCGGCGACCACCAGGGCTGCCACCGCGATCACGAACAGCGCATGCAGCGGGACGGCGATGCCGAGGATGCGCGCGACCCCCGGCCCGATCGGCGAGCGCACGGCGGCCGGCAGCGGCCCCCAGGCGATCTGGGCAAGGTTCTGGATCACCATGCCGATCGCCACGGTGCCGATCACGATGGTCACCGCCGGGGCGCCGCGCAGCGGGCGGAACACGGTGGCGAAGAAGGCGAGCCCGACCACCGCCATGCCGAGCAGGGTGACGAGGTAGCCGCCGGGCAGGCCGAGCCGCGGCAGCGCGAGCGAGGAGGCGGCGATCATCGCGCCGACCACGGCGAGCTGGCCGGTGGCGAAGTTCACGACGCCGGTGGACTCGTAGGCCAGTTCGAAGCTCATGGCGATCAGCGCGTAGATGCTGCCGACCGCCAGCGCATTGACCAGAAGCTGCGCGAGTTCTGCCACCTCAACTGCTGCCCTGCGTGTAGGTCGCGAACAGCTTGAAGGTCTTGGTGCCGGGCACGAAGGCGACCATCGCGACGCTGTGCGCCATGTTGCCGTCGGCATCGGTGGTGAAGGTGCGGGTGACGCCGTGATAGTCTTTGACGGCTGCGAAATGCTGGCGGATCGCCTCCCGGTCCGGCCCCACCTTGCGCAGCGCGTCGGCCAGAATCATCGCCGCATCGTAGTAGCAGGAGCCGAACGGGTCCGCCCCCATGCCAAACTTGGCGTTGAAGCGCGTCTCGTAGGATTCGCTCTGCGGCCCGATGTCCGGGCCGAGCATGGCGTCGATCCCGCTCCAGACGTTCTTCAGATCATCGACGCTGACCAGATCGAGCAGCGACGGCACGACGAAGGAGGTGTTGCCGACGAACGGCATGTCGAGCCCGAGATTGGTGCGCTGCTTCAGCACCAGCGCGCCGTCGCGGGTGTAGGAAATGGCGATCAGCGCCTGTGCGCCGGCATTCTTCAGCGACAGCAACTGCGCCGAATAGTCGCTGTCGCGGGGATTGTAGCCGGCCAGCGCGACCACCCTGGCGCCGGACTTCACCACCACCGCCTGCGTCGCCTTGGCGATCGCGGTGCCGTAATCGTCCAGCACGTGCAGGATGCCGATGTCGTTCAGCTTGAGCTGCTTGGCGGAAATCGTGCCGAGTGCCTCGGCCGACAGCGTGTCCTGCGGCCGGATGCGGAACATCCACTTGTCGTGGCGCGCCGCGATCGAGGCGGCGCCGCCGGCATACACGACCGGAATGCCGGCGCGCGCCACCTCCGGCTCCACGGCGAGGTTCTGCACCGTGTAGCTCGACAGGAACACGAACGGCGGATTGATCTGTTCGGCCAGCTTGATGAAGGCATTCACGGCGACGCTGGTGGAGGCGCCGGTGTCGGCATAGACGATGCGGAAGCGCTTGCCGTTGATGCCGCCGGCGGCGTTGATGTCGGCCTCGGCAAGCGGCATCGCG
>JAKAZX010000519.1 GCA_021826485.1 Pseudomonadota bacterium
CTGCACTACGATCTGGGCTACATCGATCTGGAGCAAAGAACCCTGCAACCCATCGACAACCCGTTCGGCACGAGGTTGTCACCCATGTCTTAGGAACAGATCGTCACCCATGCGCCCGGTATGGACAGTTCCGAGGTGGCGGATGGGGTGGGATTCGAACCCACGAACCCTTGCGGGTTGGCGGTTTTCAAGACCGCTGCCTTAAACCGCTCGGCCACCCATCCGCAGCCGCCGTGCAAAACCTAGACACCGGGCATGCGCGGCTCAAGAAGGCGGTTGCCGAGTCGCCCGAGGGCGCGTAACGAGGCGGTATGTCCCTCTCGGGCTTCGACTGCCTCATCGTCGGGCGCGGATTGCTCGGACTGGCCCATGCCCTCGCCGCGGCGCGCCAGGGTCTGCGTGTTGCGGTGATCGACCGGGAGGCCCGGGCGGTCGGCGCCTCGGTGCGCGAGTTCGGACTGGTCGACGTGGTCGGCCAGGCCCCGGGCCTGCCGTGGCGCCGCGCCCGCCGCACCCGCGAGCTGTGGGGGGAGGTGACGGCGCAGGCCGGCATCCGGGTGGAGCAGCGCGGCCTGCTGGCGATCGCCCGCCGCCGCGAGTCGCTGGCCATGCTGGAGGAGTTTGCCGACGGGCCGACCGCCCCCGGCTGCCGGCTGCTGCGCGGCAAGGCGCTGGCGGCGCTGGCCCCGCCGCTGCGCCGGCGGCTGCACGGCGCGCTCTACAGCCCGCATGAGCTGCGGGTGGACAGCCGGGCCGCCGTGCCGCGCATCGCCGCCTGGCTCGCCGCCGCGCATGACGTGCAGTTCCTGCCGCGCGCGGCCGTGCATGCCGTGGCCCAGGGGCGGGTCGAGACCTCCCGCGGTCCGATCGCGGCGGCGCATGTGGTGGTGTGCCCCGGTCCGGACCTGACCACGCTGTTCGCCGACCTGCACGCCGCCGCCGGGCTGGCGCTGTGCAAGCGGCACATGCTGCGGCTGGCCGCCCCCGGCTGGCGGCTGCCGGCGCCGCTGATCAGCGATCTCGGCCTGTTGCGGCTGCCCGGCTTCGCCGACTGCCCCAGCCTGCCGGCGCTGCGCGGGCGGATCGCGGCGGAGCAGGCCTCGTTCCTGGCCGACGGCATCCATCCCCTGGCGGTGCAGAGCAGCGACGGGACGCTGGTGGTCGGCACCAGCCACAAAACCGAGGCCTCGCCCGACCCGTTCCAGCCGCAGGACGTGGACGACCGCATCCTGGACGAACTCGGCGCGGTGCTCGACCTCGCGACGCCGGTGGTGATCGAGCGCTGGATCAGCCTGCATGTTGCAGGCGGGCAGGGCGCCTTCACCGCCGCGCCGCTGCCGCAGGTGCGGCTGGTGCATGCCAGCGATGCGTCGGAGGCGAGCACCGCCTTCGCGCTGGCGGAGGAGACGCTGGCCGACCTGCTCGGCCTGCCGCCCCCGCCGCACGTCACCGGGGAGGAGGTCCGCGCCCGGCATCAGGACGGCGTGGCCTAACGCGGCCGCGCCCGGGGATCGGGCAAGAGGGAGCGGGCGATGATCTTCCGCCAGTTGTTCGACAGCGTGTCCGGCACCTACACCTACCTGCTCGCCAGCCGCCGCGGCGGGGAGGCGCTGATCATCGACCCGGTGCTGGAGAAGGTGGACCGCTACCTCCGGCTGATCGAGGAGCTGGAGCTGCGGCTGGTCAAGGCGGTCGACACCCATGTGCATGCCGACCACATCACCGGCCTCGGCGCGCTGCGCGACCGCACCCGCTGCGTCACCGTGATGGGGGAGCAGAGCCGGGTGGATGTGGTGTCGATCCGGCTGGCCGACGGCGATGCGCTGCGCATCGAGGGGCTGAGCCTGGACGTGATGTACACGCCCGGCCACACCGACGATTCCTACAGTTTCCGCATGGCGGACCGCGTGTTCACCGGCGACACGCTGCTGATCCGCGGCACCGGGCGGACGGATTTCCAGAACGGCGACCCGCGCGCCCAGTACGAAAGCCTGTTCGGCCGGCTGCTGCGCCTGCCGGACGAGACGCTGGTGTTTCCCGCGCACGACTACAAGGGCGACACGGTCAGCACGATCGGCGAGGAGCGGCGGTGGAACCCGCGGCTGCAGGTGCGCTCGGCCGAGGAATACGCCGCCCTGATGAACGGGCTGCACCTGCCCGACCCGAAGATGATGGATGTCGCGGTGCCGGCCAATCTGCGCCAGGGCCTGGCGCAGGCTGAGATCGCGCGGCGCGGCTGGGCGCTGTCCCCGGCGTCGGCGGCGGCGCTGCTGGGCCAGCCGGACGTGGCCTTCATCGACCTGCGCGAACGGGCGGAGCGGGACCGCCACGGCAGCATCCCCGGCGCGCTGCATGCGCCCTATGGCGACCTGGCGGAGAACATCCGCCCCGGCGGCATCCTGCACGCGCTGGCCACCGGGGCGGGACGGCGGCTGGTGTTCTACTGCGCCTTCGGGGAGCGGAGCGCGATGGCGGTGCAGGCCGCCCAGGACGCGGGGCTGGCCGGCGCCCGCCATATCGAGGGCGGCATGGCCGCCTGGCGGCAGGCCGCCGGCCAGACCGAGTGACCGGGCGCCTGTTCGTTTCTTAAGTGGAACC
>JAKAZX010000520.1 GCA_021826485.1 Pseudomonadota bacterium
CTTCCTCGACACCGGCAACCGCGGCGCATTCGACGGCGAGGCGGCGGGCGCGCGCGGCGATCCCGCGGACGCCCTGCGGCGCTGGCAGACCGCGAGCTTAGCCCCGCTCGTCGCCGGCGGCCCGCGCCTTGCCCGCGTCCGGCAGGCATTGCTGCGGCGGGCGCGGGCGTTGGGGCATGTGCTGACGGAGGATGCCGGATTGCAGGTGCTGGTGGATGGCAGCCGGCTGGCGCCGCGCCGGGCCGGGCGGACGCTGCGCTTCCGCCTGCCGCCGGGCGCCCGGCAGGTGCGCCTGCGCTCACGGGTCTGGGTGCCGGCCGAGCTTGGCGGCGCGGCCGACGCGCGGCCGCTCGGCGTTGCGGTGGCCGGGCTGCAACTCGACGGCGCCGCGCTCGCGCTCGGCGACGGACGGCTGGCGCAGGGCTGGCATCCGCCCGAGCCGCTCTGGCGCTGGACGGCGGGCGATGCCGTCATCGCCGTGGCCGGGTCGCGGATGCTGGCCTTCGAGACGCCGATCGCCGGCCGCTACTGGCGCACGTGACCGAGCGCGGCGCGCAGCCGCGACCACGCCTCCGGCGATCCCGGGATGCCGAAGCGCAGCCGGTCCGGCTGGTCGGGGAAGCTGCGCACCAGGATGCCCGCCTGACCGAGCCGGTCGGCCAGCAGGGGCGCGTCCGGGCAGGTGGCGCCGCGGAACAGCGCGGTGCCCCCGGCCGGCGTCAGCCCCGCAGCGGCGAGCACGCCGTCCAGCGCCGCCGCCTCCTGCGCCAGACTCCGCCGCGCCGCCGCCAGCCAGGCGTCGTCCGCCAGCGCCAGCCGCCCCGCCGCAACCGCCGGGCCGGACACCGCCCAGGGTCCCAGCGCCGCCCGGATCGCCGCCGCCTGGGGCGGGGCAGCGAGCGCGAAGCCCAGCCGCAAGCCGGCCAGCCCGAACGTCTTGCCGAAGGACCGCAGGACGATCACGCCCGGGAGCGGCAGCAGCGGGGCCAGGCTGAGCCGCGCGCCGTCCGGTTCCAGGTCCACGAACGCCTCATCGACCACCAGCAACGGCGGCCGGGCCGCCTGCCGAAGCGCCTCGGCCGGCCAGCGGCGGCCGTCGGGGTTGTTGGGATTGCACAGCACTCCGGCCGGCGCCCCCGCCAGATCGTCAGGACTGCCGACCGCCCGCACGCGCGCCCCGGCGAGGCGCCAGGCCTGCGCATGCTCGGCATAGGTCGGCCCGACCACGGCGACCTCCGGCTGCGGGAACAGCCGCGGCAGGAGCTGGATCAGCGCCTGGGTGCCGGGGGCGGCGACCGCCATCGCCGGATCGGCGAGGCCATAGGCGTGCGCGGCGGCGGCTTCGAGGGCCGCGATCTCCTCCGGTTCCGGCAGCCGGGTGAACGCCGCATCGGGCAGGGCCGGCAGCGCGTAGGCGTGCGGATTGATGCCGGTGGAAAGGTCAAGGAACGGTTCGGGCGCACCCGGGAACCGGCGGCGTGCCAGCAGCAGCCGGCCGCCATGCGTCGGCGGCCCGCTCACCCGTAGAAGGCGTAGTAGAGCCCGAGCAGCACGCCCGCCACGGCGAACGGCAGGGCCAGCACCAGCAGGCCGCGCAGGCGCTCCACGGATCGCGGCGGGTCGTCCCGGCCGGGATAGTAGGACACGATCTCGAACTCGTATTTGGGCGGAAAGTCCAGGCGGCGCGCCGCGATCGGCCGCAGGTCGGGCGTCGGGTCCGGTGTCTCGACCAGCATCCCCTCGCGCGGCTCGTGGGTGAAATCGGCGCCGATCATCTCAACCGGGACCGGCGGCTGGCCTTCATCGACGAACAGGTCGAACTCGAACACCAGCAGGCTGCCGAACTGGCCGACCTTGTCGCTGCGCCGCAGATTGTGGATCTGCCCGCGCACCCGACCGCGGCGCACCGGCCGCAGCCCCCAGCGATCCTTGCCCCCCGCCTGCCGCAGCGCGGCCACAGCGGCTCAGACGATCGTCTTGAGGAAATTGGCCAGCTTGGTCGCCGCGGTGGTCTTGTCGGTCTGATCGAGCGCGGCGAGTTCGGCGGCCAGGCGGTCCATGGCGGATTCGTAGATCTGCCGCTCGGAAAAGCTCTGGTCCGGCTGGCCGGCATTGCGGTGCAGGTCGCGCACCACCTCGGCGATCGCCAGCGGATCGCCGGAATTGATCTTCGCCTCGTATTCCTGGGCGCGGCGCGACCACATGGTCCGCTTGATGCGGGCGCGGCCCTTCAGGATGGCCAGCGCCTCGTCGAACAGCTTGCGGGTGGCGAGCTTGCGCAGGCCGGCGCTGCGCGCCTTCGTCACCGGCACGCGCAGCGTCATCCGGTTTTCTTCGAAGGTGATGTGGATCAGTTGCAGCCGGTGCCCGGCGATCTCCTCCTCGGCGATGCGCTCGACCCGGCCGACGCCATGCGTCGGATAGACGACGTAATCGCCTTCCGCGAAGGTCTCGTCGCGGCTGCTGGCGCGCGAGATGGGGGCGGGACGGCCGTTGAGCGGCGGGGCCGGCCGCTGCGCCGCCGCGGCGGGCGCCTCCGCCACCTCCGGCGGGGCGGCGGGGGCGGCCTGGGGTGCCGGCGG
>JAKAZX010000064.1 GCA_021826485.1 Pseudomonadota bacterium
CCGCCATTGGGCCGAGCCGACCGCTCGCGCTTCCTCTCGGCGCTCGATATGCTTTTGACCGCGGCGCGCCGCCGCGCGGTCAGTGCCCGGTGAAGCGCGGCGCGCGCTTTTCGATGAAGGCGGCCACACCCTCCCGATGATCGTCGGTGGCGGCGCATTCCGCCATCAGCTCCGCCTCGCGGTGCGACTGTTCGTCCCAGCTCGCATCCCAGGAATTGCGGATCAGCCGCTTGCTGCGCGCCAGCGCGAAAGTGGGGCCGTCCGCGAGCGACTGCGCCAGCCGACGCGCCACCGTATCCAGGTCGGCGCGCGGCACCACGCGGTTGACCAGCCCGATCGCCTTCGCTTCGGCGGCGTCGAACCGCTCCCCCAGCAGCGCGATCTCCAGCGCGCGGCGCTCGCCGACGATGCGGGGCAGCAGGTAGGTGGAGCAGCCGTCCCCTGACAGGCCGATATGGCGATAGGCGAGGGTGAAGAACGCATCCTCCGCCACAACGGCCAGGTCGGCGGCCATCAGCAGGCTCATGCCCAACCCGGCGACGCCGCCCTGCGCGGCCACCACGACCGGCTTGGGCATGCGGCGGATCTGGTACAGGCACTGGTGGATGGTGATGATTCGGGTTTCCACCCGTGCCGCGTGCGCCGCCTGATCCTCCTCGATCGCGCTGTGGAACCCCTTCACGTCGCCGCCGGCCATGAAGGTTTCCCCCTCGGCGCGGAGCAGCACGGCGCGGATGGCGGGGTCGGTCTCGCAGCGGTGCGTCAGTTCGGTCAGCAGGTGCCGCATTTCATCGGACAGGGCGTTGCGCGCCTGCGGGCGATTGAGCGTCAGCACCGCCAGCGCGTCCTGTCGCGTCAGCGTCACATGCGGTTCGGCATCGGTCATGACGGGGCCTTGCGGAGTTGGAACAGCGCCTGCTCTCCGAACAGGTTGGCGAGGCCGACGAAGCGGCGCCACGGCGCGCGCTGCCCGGCATCGTCCACCGCCAGCCACCGCTCGACGCGATAGCCTTCCTGTTCGCACAGCGCGAAGAAGTCGCGGATGGTGCAGGGGTGGATGTTCGGCGTCTCGTGCCACGGCCGGTTCCACACCGAGGTCATCGGCATCCGGCCTTGCCGCAGCAACTGCCAGCGCACGCGCCAGTGCCCGAAATTGGGGAAGCTGACGACGGCACGCTCACCGATGCGCAGCATCTGGCGCAGCACCTCGCGCGGACGTTCCACCGCCTGCAGGGTGCGCGACAGCACCACATAGTCGAACGCCGCATCCGGGTACTGCGCCAGATCGGTGTCGGCATCGCCCTGCATCACCGGCAGGCCGTGCGCCACCGCGCGCGTCACCTCCGCCATGTCGATCTCGATGCCGCGGGCGTCGCAGCCGCGGGTGCGGAACAGATGGTCGATCAGCGTGCCGTCGCCGCAGCCGATGTCCAGCACGCGCGACCCGGGCGCGATCATCTCCGCGATCAGCCGCAGATCGAGCCGCATGTTCTTCGCGACATAGCGCACCGGATCGACGGCGACGTTCACGCCGGCAGCCCCGCATGTTCGGCGCAGCCGGCGAGGAAGCCGGCCAACGTGCGGTGGAAGTCCGGTTCATCGAGCAGGAAGGCGTCGTGGCCCTTGTCGGTCGCGATCTCGACGAAGCTGACATTAGCGGCGGCGCGGTTCAGGGCGCGCGCGATGGTGCGGCTTTCCGCCGTCGGGTACAGCCAGTCGCTGGAGAAGCTGATCAGGCAGAAGCGCGTGCGCGTGCCGCGGAACGCCGCCGACAGATCGCCGCCGTGGTCGGCGGCAAGGTCGAACCAGTCGGTGGCGCGCGTGATCGTCAGATAGCTCGCGGCATCGAAGCGGCGCACGAAGCTGCTGCCCTGGTGGCGCAGATAGCTCTCCACCTCGAACGTGTCGTCGAACGATCCGGCGGCCTGCGCGCCGCGCAGGCGGCGGCCGAACTTGCGCGTCAATGCCTGCTCGGACAGGTAGGTGATGTGCGCGATCATGCGCGCCACAGCGAGGCCGCGCGCCGGCACCCGGCCATGCGCCCAGTAGGTGCCGCCGAGCCAGTCGGGATCGGCGAAGATCGCCTGCCGCCCGACCTCGTTGAACGCGATGTTCTGCGCCGAATGGTTCGCCGCGGTCGCGATCGGCACGGCGGCGAACACCGCATCCGGGTAGCTGGCGGCCCATTCCAGCACCTGCATCCCGCCCATCGAGCCGCCGATCACCGCGAACAGCCGGGTGATGCCGAGATGCTCGATCAGCCGCTTCTGCGCGCGCACCATGTCGCGGATCGTCACCGGCGGGAAATCGGTGCCCCAGCGCGGCGGGTTCGGCTGGTCCATGTCGTCGCGCGGGCTGCGCGGGCCGGTGCTGCCCATGCAGCCGCCGAGCACGTTGGCGCAGACGACGAAGAAGCGGTCCGTATCGATCGGCAGGCCGGGGCCGACCACCATCTCCCACCAGCCGGGCTTGCCGGTCAGCGGATGCTGCTCCGCCACGTACTGGTCGCCGGTGAGCGCATGGCAGACCAGCACGGCATTGGAACGGTCGGCGTTCAACCGACCATAGGTGCGGTAGGCCACGGTCAGCCGGCGCAGGGCGAGGCCGCATTCCAGCGTCAGCCCGTCGTCGAAGGCGACGTGCGCGTGCGCGATCTCCGGCAGTTCGGCCTGATCCATGACGGCGCTGATATGCCCCCCCGCCCGCCCGCCCGCAACGCCCGGCGCGGCAACCCGGCCGCGCGCCGCTAGGCAGGCGGGACCGGTTCGGCTATGCCAGCCGCCTTTGCCAGCACCGTCCGTGATGTCCAGCACCGCCCCGATCGACGAAGCCGCCCCCGCCACCACGCTCGCCGAGCTGCGGGCGCGGCTGGATGACCTGGATACGGCGATCCACGACCTGCTGATGCAGCGCGCCGACGTGGTGGGGGAGGTGGCGCAGCTTGCCGCGTCCCGCGGCAAGATCGCCTTCCGCCCGGGGCGGGAGGCGCAGATCATCCGCCGGCTGCTGGCCCGCCATGCCGGCGGCCTGCCGCGGCAGGCGCTGCCGCGGCTGTGGCGCGAATTGCTGGCCGCGACCACCGCCATGCAGGGCGCCTTCGTGATCGCGGTGTGCGAGCCGGCGCCGGGAACCGGCTACGCCGCCTGCGCGCGGGAGCATTTCGGCGCGCTGACGCCGCTGCGCGCCCATACCAGCCCCGCCCGCGCGATCGCCGAGGTCAGCGCCGGCATCGCCACCGCCGCCGTGCTGCCCATGCCGCAGGAGGAGGAGCCGGCCGCCACCGCCTGGTGGGCAACGCTGCTGCACCGGGACGAGCCGCGCATCCACGTGGTTGCCCGCCTGCCGTTCTGGGCGCCGCGACCGGAAGGGGCGCCGCAGGTGCAGGCGCTGGTGGTCGCCGCCGCACCGCCCGATCCGTCGGGCCGCGACCGCAGCCTGCTCGGCTTCGACCTGAGTGCGGAGATCAGCCGCGCCCGCCTGTCGGCCGCCTGCACCGCCGCCGGCCTGGCACCCGCCGCCATGATCCTGCGCCGCGATCCGGCCGCGCAGGAGGCGCAGGGGCTGGTGGAAGTGGAGGGGTACGTGACCGAGGACGACCCGCGGCTGGCGGCGCTGGCCGACCATGCCGGCCGTTCGACCGTGCTCGGCGCCTATGCCGTGCCGGTGGGCGGGGACGCGCCATGACCGCGCCGCGCCCGCGCCCCGAGGTGCTGAAGATCGACGCCTATGTCGCCGGCGAATCGAAGCTGCCGGGCGTCAACCGCATCATCAAGCTGTCGTCCAATGAAGGGGCGTTCGGCCCGCCGCCGGCGGCCAGCGCCGCCTTCGCCCGCGTGGCGGCGGAGCTGCACCGCTATCCGGACGGCGGGTCGGTCGAGCTGCGGCGGGCGCTCGGCGCGCGCTTCGGCCTCGATCCGGAGCGGATCGTCTGCGGCACCGGCTCGGACGAGCTGATCCAGCATCTGTGCCACGCCTATGGCGGGCCGGGCACCGAGATCGTCATGTCGATGCACGGCTTCACCATGTACCAGATCGCCGGCACCTATGCCGGCAGCCGCGTGCTGAAGGCGCCGGAGCGGAACCTGACCGCGGATGTGGACGCGATGCTGGCCGCCGTGTCCGCCGCGACGCGCATCGTGTTCCTGGCCAACCCCAACAACCCGACCGGCAGCCTGCTGCCGCAGCCCGAGGTGCTGCGGCTGCGGCGCGGCCTGCCGGCCGATGTGCTGCTGGTGCTGGATGCCGCCTATGCCGAGTATGTCGAGCAGCCGGGCTACGATCCGGGCGTCGCCCTGGTCGATGCCGGCGACAACACGGTGATGCTGCGCACGTTCAGCAAGATTTTCGGTCTCGGCGGCATGCGCGTCGGCTGGGCCTATGCGCCGGCCGGCGTGGTGGATGCACTGAACCGCGTGCGCGGCGTGTTCAACGTCAACATCGCCGCCCAGGCCGCCGCGGTCGCCGCCCTTGCGGAGCCCGGCTGGGTGGAGCGGGTGCGCGCCCACAACACCGAATGGCGGGGGCGCCTGACGGCCGCGCTGACCGCCGCGGGCGTGCGGGTGTGGCCGAGCGAGGGCAATTTCCTGCTGGCCGATTTCGATACGCCGGCGCGCGCGGCGGCGGCGAATGCGGCCTTGCAGGCGCGCGGCATCATCGTGCGCGGCATGGCGGCCTACGACCTGCCGCACTGCCTGCGCATCACCGTCGGCACCGCCGAGGAATGCACCCTGGTCGCCGAGGCGGTCGCTGCCTTCATGGCAAGCGCGCGCGCCGATGGCTGAGCCGCTGTTCCGCCGGCTCGCGCTGCTGGGCATCGGGCTGATCGGCAGCTCGGTTGCCCGCATCGCGCGCGAACGCGGCGACCTCGCCGGGGAGGTGGTGGCCAACGCCCGCACGCCCGCGACCCTGAAGCGCGTCGCCGAACTCGGCATCGCCGACCGGATCGAGGCGGACCCCGCCCAGGCGGTGCAGGGCGCGGACTGCGTGATGCTGTGCGCCCCGGTCGGCGCCTTCGCAGGCCTGGCGGAGGCGATCGCCCCGCATCTCGCGCCCGGCGCGATCCTGACCGATGTCGGTTCCACCAAGCAGTCGGTGATCCGCGATGTCGGGCCGCTGGTGCCGGCGGGCGTGCATTTCGTGCCGGCGCATCCGCTGGCCGGGACCGAGTATTCCGGCCCCGATGCCGGCTTCACCACGCTGTTCGACGGGCGCTGGTGCCTGCTGACCCCGCCGCCCGGCACCGATGCCGCGTCGGTCGAGAAGATCGCCGAACTGTGGCGCCGCTGCGGGGCGATGGTACAGACGATGGAGCCGGCGCACCACGACCGCGTGCTGGCGATCGTCAGCCACCTGCCGCATCTGCTTGCCTTCACCATCTGCGGCACTGCCGACGACCTGGAAGGGGAGAGCCGGCAGGAAGTGTTGCAGTTCGCCGCCACGGGCTTTCGCGACTTCACCCGCATCGCCGCCTCCGACCCGGTGATGTGGCGCGACGTGTTCCTGAACAACCGGGAGGCGCTGCTGGAAATGCTGGCGCGCTTCACCGAGGACGCGCAGGCGATGGCGCGCGCGGTGCGCTGGGGCGACGGCGCCTATATCGAGGACAAGATCCTGCGCGGCCGGCACATCCGGCGCAGCCTGATCGAGTTGAAGCAGGCGTAGCCGGCCGCCCCCGTCACATCGCGGCGTGCCGCGCCAGCACCAGCGCCGCGATGCGGTCCAGCGCGGGATCGCGGATGCCCATGCGGTGCAGCCCCTCGCAGGTGCGGAACAGGTAGTCCGCGCAGGTGCCAAGCTCCCCGCCGGCGGTGGCCAGCCGCTCCACCACCTCCGCCTCCGGCAGGTCGCCGGCATAGCCGTGGCTGGTATCCTCGATCGTGAAGGCGAGGGCGCCGCCCAGCGTCGCGCCGGCCTCGTCCGTCGCGTCCAGCCAGCGCGGCGTGTACGATCCGGTCACCATCTCCCGCCGCCAGAGCAGGTCGAGTTCGTGCTCCAGCCCGTCCTCCGGCACCCGCAGCACGGCGCCCACGCAACTGCCGCCAGGGCGCAGGCCGAGCAGCAGGCCCGGATTCTCCGGCGTGCCGCGGCCGGCGCGGGTGGCGAGGCAGAACGCGCGGTGCCAGCCCTGCACCGTCGCGGCGCGCTGGGCAGTGACGCGGATGGTCGGGTTCCAGATCAGCGAGCCATAGGCGAACAGCCAGACGCCGTCGCCACGCTCCGGCCGCGCCGCCAGCGCGGCATGGAGGGAAGCGCGGCGCTCCGCCTCGCTCAGCACGCGCATCTGCGGGGAGGCGCGGGCGATCATGTCCGCCAGCCCGCCGCCGAGCAGCATTTCACGGGTCAGGCGGGGCGGCGCGTCCGTCATGCCCGTCAATGTGACGATGCCCCGCGCCGTGTCCAGGGCCGCCGGGCCGCGTCGGCGGCGGATCAGCCGCGCAGCGTGCTCGACCGGCCGTAGACCAGCAGCATCACGATGATGACGAGGCCGTAGATGACCTGCCGCCCGGCCTCCGGCATCTGGGCCACGCTCAGCACGCTTTGCAGCAGCACGATCAGGATGGTGCCGACCACAGTGCCGGTGTAGCGCCCCTGGCCACCGAGGATGTTGGTGCCGCCGACCACCACCGCGGCGATCGCCGGCAGCAGATAGGCATCGCCCATCGCCTGGAACGCCTTCGACGTGTAGCCGGCGATCAGCAGGCCGGACAGCGAGGCGGAGAGGGAGCAGATGACGAAGCCGCCGATCAGCACCAGCCGCGTGTTGATGCCGGAGAGATAGGTCGCCGCCTCCCGGTTGCCGGTCGCGTAGATGTAGCGGCCGAGCGGCGTGCGGGTGAGCATGAACACCAGCGCCGCCGAGATCAGCACCCATACGATCACCGAATTGGCGATGCCGAGCGGGTGGCCGGTGGCGAGCCAGACCATCAGCGGGGTCGCGTTGCTTTGCGGCGCGAAGCCCCCGGTCAGCATCACCATCAGCCCGCGCAGCACCGCGTTCACGCCGAGCGTGAAGATCATCGCCGGCACGCGCAGGAAGGCGACGCCAAGCCCGTTGGCCAGCCCCACCGCAAGGCCGACCGCCAGCCCCACCGGCACCGCCCAGGCGCCGCCGACGGCGGTTGCCAGCATCGCGGTCGCGGCGATCGTCCAGGGCACCGAAAGGTCGATATGGCCGAGCAGGATCACCATCATCATGCCGGCGGCGACGATGCCGAGGAAGGCGGCGATCTTGATCTGCTGCAACAGATAGGTCGGCTCGATGAACGTCGCCGTGCCTTGCGTGACGATGGTGTACAGCGTGCCGGCAAGCAGGATGACGACGATAAAGCTGCTGGCGATCAGCGTCGGCCGGTCGATGGAATTGCGCAGGTTCATGAGAACAGCGTCAGCCGGTTCTTGATGCGGAACACCCGCGCCGCGCCGAGCGACACCGCGAGCAGCAGGATCACCCCCTCAAAGATCGGTTGCAGCAGCGGGTTGGCGAGGAAACCGAGCGGCCCGTTGCTGTCGAACACGCGGAAGCAGAACGAGATCGCGCGCAGCACCAGCGCGCCGAAGATCGAGCCGACCGCGCCGCCGGTGCCGCCGAACAGCGAGGTGCCGCCGACCACCACGGCGGCGATCGAATTCAGCGTATAGGCGCCGGCCTGCGGAATGTCGGCGTTGCCGCTGCCGGTCTGCAACGCCAGATACAGGCCGCCGAACGCCGCGAACAGCCCGCCGACGGTGTAGGCGGCAAGCTTGCTGCGCCAGATTTGCAGGCCGGACATGTAGGCGGCGCCCTCCGCCGAGCCGATCGCGTAGCAGCCGCGGCCGGTGACGGTGTTGCGGAACGGCAGCCAGACCAGCAGCACGATCAGCACGATCAGGATGATCGGCATCGGCAGCTTGCCGATCGTGGTGCTGAACCACGCCGGTGCGCCGTTCGGGAACCAGTGATAGGTATTGTCCATCTCGGCCAGCGCATTGGTGGTAACCCACGACAGATTGTCGTCCACCTTGCCGCCGGGGGAGGGACGCAGGAACAGCGACAGCCCGATATAGATAGCGCCGGTCGCCAGCGTGACGATGATCGGCTGGATGCGGCCGAACACGACGATGCAACCATTGACGAAGCCGGCCAGCGCACCGGCGGCGAGGCAGGCGACGATGCCGAGGACGATGGCGCCCGGCGAGCCCGACACCAGCACCGAGGCGAGGCAGTTGACCAGCGTCATCATCGGTCCGACCGAAAGGTCGATCCCCCCGGTGATGACCGGCACGGTCTGTGCCATCGACACCATGATGAGCGCGAAGGACTCGTTGGAGTTCTGCACGAACACATCGACCGTCCAGCCCTTCGGGTGCAGCGTGCTGTACAGCGTGTAGAGGATGGCGAACAGCAGCACGCCGAGCCACAGGCCGAGATTCTGCGACAGCCGCAGGCGGAGGTTGTTCATCGGGCGGTGGCGGACGCGGCGTGGTCCGCGGCGTTCAGGGTGAGGTTCAGGGAGCTTGCGATGATGTTCGCCTCCGTGATGTCGCTGCCTTCCAGCGCGCGCACGACCCGCCCGTCATACAGGATCAGCACGCGGTCGCAGCAGCCGATCAGTTCGTCGTAATCCGTCGAATAGAACAGGATCGCCGTGCCGGCATCGGCAAGGTCGCGCAGCAACTGGTAGATTTCCTGCTTGGTGCCTACGTCGATGCCGCGCGTCGGATCGTTCAGCAGCACGATCCGCGCGCCGGTCAGCAGCCATTTGGCGATCACCACCTTCTGCTGGTTGCCGCCGGAAAGGGTCGCGACCGGATCGGTCAACTGGCCGAACTTGATCTTCAGCTTGGCGACGATGGCGTCGATCTTCTGCACTTCCTGCGCGCGATCGACCACGATGCCGCGCGTCATCGCGCCGAGGGCGGCGATCGAGATGTTGTCGCGCACGCTCATCGGCAGCATCAGCCCTTCGGTCTTACGATCCTCCGGGATCAGCGCCATGCCGACCGCGGCGCGCTTGGCCTGCGCCGGGCTGCCGATGCGCCGGCGCGTGCCGTTCACCGTGGTTTCGCCGCTGACGCCCCGCAGCACGCCGAACAGCGCCAGCAGCAATTCGCGCTGGCCCTGGCCGTCCAGGCCGCCGAGGCCGACGATCTCTCCCTTGCCGACCGAAAGCGAGACGCCGTGCAGCCGGTTTTCCCAGCCGATGTCGCGCAGTTCCAGGGCCGGGGCGGGCGGCGCGCTGCGCTGCGGCTTGGGCGGATAGACGTTGCGCCATTCGCGCCCGATCATCATCTGCACGATCTGCTCGTCGGTGCGCGCACCCTTGGCGAAGGTGTCGATGTGCTGGCCGTTGCGGAACACCGAGGCAGTGTCGGCCAGCGCCTCGATCTCGTGCATCCGGTGGGAGATATAGAGCAGGCTCAGCCCGGCATCGCGCAGGCCGTGCAGGATGGCGTACACCTTCTCCACGTCCGCGGCGGTCAGGGCCGAGGTGGCCTCGTCCAGGATCAGCAGCTTCGGGTTGCGGCCGAGCGCCTTGGCGATTTCCACCATCTGCCGGCGCGACAGCGGCAGTTGCCGGACATGCATCAGCGGGTTGATGTCCTCGCAGCCGACGCGGGCCAGCAGCTCCTCCGCCCGGCGGCGCTGGGCGCGCCGGTCGATCAGGCCGAAGCGGCGGGGTGGCGCGGTGATGCCGATATTGTCCGCGACCGAAAGGTCCGGCATCAGCGAGAGTTCCTGGAAGATGCAGACGATGCCGGCTTCATTGGCCGCCTGCGGAGTCGGAAACGCGACCGTGCGGCGGTCGAGCGTGATACTGCCCTCGTCCGGCTGCACGACGCCGGCAATGATCTTGATCAGTGTCGATTTGCCGGCGCCGTTTTCCCCCAGCACCGCGTGAATCGACCCCTGGCGGCAGGTGAAATCGACATTGGCGAGCGCGCGCACGCCGCCGTAGCGCTTGCTCACGCCGGCAAGGGACAGAAACGGCGCGGGCGCGTCGGTCATCGCGTCACGGTCCGGGCTGGAGCAGGGGCGCAGGGCAGGGGTGGGCATCCTGCGACGCCCACCCCATGCCCGGCACGCTACTTGTTCGTGTTGGCTTCCGACTGCGCCATGATCTGCGGCGCCGTGAAGTTGATCCCGCAGGGCGGGAAGGAGTTGGTGGCGAAGAACTGCGCGTTCAGGTCGGGGAAATAGTCCTCACCCGCCTTCATGTGCTCGAAATCCGCGTAGGGGATCGGGATGAACACCTTCTGCGGCATGACGTTGCCGTGCAGCGCCGAGACGGTCGCCTTCATCGCGATCGCCACCAGCGCCGGAGACTGGCCGTAGGACATGCCCTTCAGCCCGTCCTTCCAGTGCTCGGCGATCTGCTTGCGATAGGTGTTCTCGCCTTCGCCGGACATCGGCACGAACGGATGGTGCGCGTCCATGAACGCCTGCACCGTGCCGTCGGAGCCGCCCTGGGTGAACACGCCGTCGAAATGCCCATGCACGGCCAGCGCGTCGGCCGTCACCTTCTGGCTGTCGCCGGTCGCCCAGTTGCCGACCACCTCGATGACCTCGAACTGGTTCGGCGCCTTGTCCACGATCGAACGGAAGCCGAGATGACGGTCGCGGTCCACCGAGTTGCCCGGCACGCCGCGCACTTCCAGCAGCTTGCCCTTGTTGCCGACATATTTCTCGATCCACTCGCCGGACATCACGCCCATCTTGAACTGATCCTCGCCGACTTCCATCACCTGGTCGGTGTCGAGGATGTTATCGAACGGCGTCACCACGACGCCCTTCTGGTTGGCCAGCCGGATCACACGGTCGAAGCCGGTGGGGCTGACCGCGATGGTAACGATGCCGTCGAAGCCCTGATTGATGAAGTCCTCGATCGCGCCGAGCTGGGCGGCGGCGTCAGTGCCGGTGGAAACGACCTTGAAGTCTTTCAGTTCGGCCTTCATTTCCGGCGTATCGGCGAATGCCTTGGCGGTCTTGATCATCTGGATGCGCCAGGTATTGCCGACGAAGCCGTTGACCAGCGCGATGCGGTACGGCCCTTTCTTGGCCGGCCACTGGAAGAACTTGGTCTGCGCACTGGCCGGAATGAAGCATTGCGGATCGACGCCCGGTCCACTCACCACCTTCGGGCCGGCGGCCTGTGCGGCGGCGGAGATCAGCAGGGCGGCGCCAGCGGCGGCCGCGAGCAGCGCGGTTCTGACCTTGAACATCATTCCTCCCTTCGCGCCGCCTGGACCGGGGCGCTTTCTTACGGATTTATCATGCAATTCCCCGCCCGCGGCGGCAAGAGCCGATTAGCGGCGGCCGGACGTGGCCGGCAGCATGCGGCGCAGCACGCCGTCGCGCAGCACGAAATGATGGAACAGCGCCGCCAGCGCGTGCAGGCCGGCAAGCACGATGATCGTATTGCCGACATAGGCATGAATATCGCCGAAGATGCGCCCGTCATCGCGGGTCAGCGCGAACGGGGAGGGTATTGTGAACAGCCCGAAGGGGCTGAGCGGCGCGGTGCCCGCCCAGCGCCACAGCGGCCCGCTGACCACCTGGGCGATCAGCAGCAGATAGAGCGCGCCATGCACCAGCCGCGCACCCAGCTCCATCAGCCCGCTGCCGGCCGGTGCCGGGCGGCGGCCCGGCCCGATGCGCCACAGGATGCGGGCCAGCAGCACGAGCGCGAACAGCACCCCGAAGGACGTGTGCAGGGATTGCAGCGCGTGCCGCCCATCGCCGCCGCGTGGCAGGAAGCTCCAGCCCTGGGCGATCAGCCAAAGCCCGCCGACCAGAACGGCGGTGGTCCAGTGCAGCGCGATCTCGACGCCGTCATAGTGCTGCCGGTCGTCACCGGCGGCGGTACGGTCGGCCGGCGTGGCCAGCTTGGCGGGATGGGTCAGGGGCCTCTCCTGTGATTGCCGCATAAGGGATATTATGGAAACTCTCTAGTCCGGGCAGGTCAGCACCTGGCCGTCATAGCCCGGCTCGACGCCCGGCGGCAGGTTTTCCCTGAGCCAGGACCAGTCCATGTCGGTGCCCATATGGGTCAGCACGGTGCGCCGGGCGCCCACGCGCGCCGCCCAGTCCAGCGTTCGGGCCAGCCAGGCGTGCGTGCGGTGCGGCTGGCGCTGGAAGCAGCCGACCACCCAGGTATCGACGCCGTCCAGCGCCGCGAACGCCGCCTCGTCCAGCGCCACCGCGTCGGTCGAATAGCCGAACCCGCCGATCCTGAGGCCGAGCGAGCGCGTGGTGAAATGGTCTTGGTCGAACAGCCGCACCGCCATCCCCGCCACCGTCACCGTATCCTCGGGCGCCGCCGGGCGCGGCACCAGCACCGGGCGGAAGAAGCCCGGCGGCTCCCAGGGCCGGAACGCGTAGTCGAACCGCAGGGCCAGCTCGCCCAGGGTCGCCTCCGTCCCCACTGCGTCCAGCGGCCGGCCGGCGATGCGGTTCAGCAGGCGCACGTCGTCGAGCCCGGTGATGTGGTCGGCATGGGCATGGGTGAACAGCACCGCATCCACCCGCCGCACGCCGCAGTCGAGCAACTGGCTGCGCAGATCGGGCGCCGTGTCCACCAGCAGCGCGGCGCCGTGCTGCTCCACCAGGATGCTCGTGCGCGTGCGCCGGTTCCGCCGCTCCCCGGGCTCGCATGCGCCCCAGTCGCCGCGCCCGTCCGTCCCGCCGATCATCGGCACGCCCGCGGACCCGCCGGTGCCGAGCAGCGTCACCCGGATCAATGGCTTGCCTTGCGGAACAGCCGCCGGAAATTGGCCGTGGTCAGCGCCGCCAGGGCGTCCGGCGCGATCCCCCGGACCTCCGCCAGCACGCGCGCCGTATGCACGACGTTGGCCGGTTCGTTGCGCTTGCCGCGCAACGGCACCGGAGCCAGATATGGGGCATCGGTCTCCACGAGCAGCCGGTGATCCGGAATGTCGCGCGCGATCTCCCTGATTTCCTGCGATTTCGGAAAGGTCAGGATCCCCGAGAAACTGATCGACCCGCCAAGCCGCAGCGCCGCCTCCGCCAGCCCGCGACCGGAGCTGAAGCAGTGCAGCAG
>JAKAZX010000521.1 GCA_021826485.1 Pseudomonadota bacterium
GCTGCTGATGGGCAACGCCGTTCGTTCGGCCGCCTGGATGGTGATGCTGGGCAAGAACGGGGTGCTGGCGAAGCTGGCCGCTGTCACCGGCATCGCCGCGGACGTAAACCTGATGTACACGCCCACCGCGGTGATCGTCGCGATGGTGTCGGTGCTGCTGCCGTTCATGATCATCACGGTGCAGTCATCTCTGGAAAACGCCGACCGCGCGATCGAGGAAGCGGCGGCGAGCCTCGGCGCGCCGCCGCTGCGCCTGCTGGTGCGCGTGGTGCTGCCGCTGTGTTCCCCAGGCCTCGTCGCCGGCGCGGTGCTGTGCTTCGTGCTGTCGATGAACGCCTATGCCACGCCTGTGCTGATCGGCGGGCCGAAGATGCACATGATGGCGCCGACAGTCTATGATGAAATCGCCAAGGCGATGAACTGGCCGTTCGGCGCGGCGCTGGCGTTCATCCTGATGGCGGTCACGCTGATCCTGACCGTCGCATCGAACGTGGTCGCCCAGCGCCACTACCGGAAATGGACCGGGTGATGGAGCGCCAGCGCCCGCGGATCGGCGGCGTATTGTATCGCGCATCGGCCTATGCGGTGCTGGCCTTCGTGCTGGCGCCGCTTGCCGTCATCGTCTGGGTGGCGTTCTTCGCCAACCCGATCATCGGCTTCCCGCCGACCGGCTACACGCTGCGCTGGTTCGCCCGCGCCTGGGCGAGCGAGGATTTCCGCAGCGGCTTCCTGCTCAGCGTGCAGCTCGGCATCGCCGCTGCCGCCATCAGCTTGCTGCTGGGTGTGCCCGCGAGCATCGCCATCGCCCGACACGATTTCCCCGGACGGGAGGCGATCAACACCCTCCTGATGGCGCCGCTGGTGGTGCCCGGCATTGTCGGCGGCGCGGCACTGTTCATCGGCTACCTCGCCTTCGAACTCGCCACCGGCATCCAGATCGCCGGCAACCTGGCCGGCCTGCTGATCGCCCACACGCTGCTTGCCATTCCCTGGACGGTACGCCTCGTCACCGCTGCGTTGCTGCGCGTGGATGCTTCGATTATCGAAGCGGCGGTGAATCTCGGCGCTTCGCCGTTCGTCGCGTTTCGGCGCGTCACGCTGCCGGCGATCCGGCCGGGGCTGGTGGCGGCGGTGATGCTGTCCTTCGTGATATCCTTCATCGATCTTGAGAAGTCGCTGTTCTTGGTCGGCCCCGGACGGACGACGCTGCAGATCGCCATCATGAACTATCTGGAATGGAACCTTGACCCGACCATTGCCGCCGTGGCCGCCGTGCAGATCGCCATCATCGGCCTTGCGCTGCTGGCCGCCGACCGTGCGGTCGGCCTGACGCGCATCATCTAGGGGGCGACGATGGCGGGCGTGACATTGCAGAACGTGACCAAGCACTACGGCACGTCCGCCGTCGTCAACGACGTCTCCTTGCAGATCGCGCCGGGAGAGTTCGCGGTGTTCCTCGGCCCCTCCGGCTGCGGCAAGACGACGACGCTGCGCATGATCGCAGGCTTCGTCGCACCGACCAGCGGGAGCATCCGCCTGGGTGCGCGCGATGTGACCGCCGCGCCCCCGCACCGGCGCAACACTGGACTCGTGTTCCAGAACTACGCGCTGTTTCCGCACATGACGGTGGCCGCCAATGTCGCCTTCGGACTGGAGATGCGCAACTGCCCGAAGCCGGAGATCGTGGAGCGGGTGAAGGCGGCGCTGCTGCGCGTGCGGCTTGAGGCGTTCGCCGAACGCATGCCGCGGCAATTGTCGGGCGGCCAGCAGCAGCGCGTGGCCCTCGCCCGGGCGCTGGTGATCGAACCCGACGTGCTGCTGCTGGATGAGCCGCTGTCGAATCTCGACACCAAGCTGCGCAGCGAGATGCGCGAGGAAATCCGCGCGCTGCAGCAGTCGCTGAAGCTCACCACCATCCTCGTCACCCACGACCAGGAGGAGGCGCTGGCGGTCGGCGACCGGCTGGTGGTGATGAACCAGGGCCGCATCGAGCAGATCGGCACGCCGGCGAACATCTTCGAAATGCCGCGATCTCGCTTCGTCGCTGATTTCACCGGCGTTGCCAATCTGCTGGCGGGTCGCGGTGCGTCCGGCGGCCGGTTCGTGCTCGCGGGCGGGGAGACCGTGCGGCAGGCCGATGCGGTTGCGGGAACCGAAGCGGTGCTCGCGCTGCGGCCGGAACGCGCGGAACTGCTGGCCGCCGCATCCGGGCGGCACGCCAACGAATTGCCGGCGCGCGTGGTGACGGCGACCTATCTCGGCACGGTGTCGGACTATCGCGTCGAACTCGCCTCCGGCACGCGGCTCGCCTGCCGCCAGACGAACGAACCGGGCGGCGGTGCCGCGCGCTTCGCGCCGGGCGAGGCGGTGTGGATCGGCTGGTCGGAAACCGCGGCGCGGCTGGTCGCCCCGGAATGACAGGACAGAGGCAGACATGACGTCATCGCTGCATCAGGACATGGTGGTCTTCGACGGGCTGATCGTGTCCAACTGGTCGGAGGCGATCTTCCGCGACATGCGCCGCGGCGGCCTGACCGGCGCCAACTGCACCGTCTGCGTGTGGGAGGGCTTCACCGCCACG
>JAKAZX010000522.1 GCA_021826485.1 Pseudomonadota bacterium
GTCGTGCCACCACCCCCCACCCTTGCCGTGATCCTGCACTTCCTCGCCATCATCGAGGAACTGTGCCGCGCCATTCTCGGCGGCGGGCGGGAGACGCCGGCGGTCACGGCGGCGCTGGCGCCGATCAGGGCGGCGCTTAGGGAACTGGCGGCGGAAGCCGCCGCCCGGGAGGCGGCCGCGCCCCCGGAAACGCCGGCCCCGCCGGCGCTCGCCCGGGCCCTGCGCAGAATCTTCCCCACCGGCCGGCGCCCGGCGCGCAGCGCCCGCCGTTGCGGCGTCCCCGTCCGCCGCCCCGCCCGCCCGCCGGATGCAAGAAAAGCCGCCAGTGCGACAGTGCCGACGCACGCCCTGATTGTTCCATATAAAAAACAATAAAGATCAATTCCCACATTATCGCCGCGGTGCCCAGAAATCGCAGAACACCCCACCGTCATTGCGAGCCGAAGGCGAAGCAATCCAGGCCCGCGCACCGTCGTTGCCGGCTGAATTGCCTCGCTGCGCGCGCAATGACGTGGGTTCGTCATGGCGCGAAGCACGGCACCCTGCCGTCACCGCGGCAGCGTTGCCGTCGCGCGGGTGCCGCCGCCGGGGCGGGCGGCGATCGCCACGTCGCCGCCATGCGCGCGCAGGATGTTGCGCGCGATGGTCAGCCCCAGGCCGACGCCCCCGGTCTCCCGGTTGCGGCTCGCCTCCAGCCGGACGAAGGGCTGGAACACGCGCTCCGCCTCCTCCGGCGGGATGCCGGGGCCGTCATCGTCCACCAGCACCGTCGCCATGCGGTCGTGCGCCGCCAGCGTGAGGCGCGCGCCGCCGCCGTATTTCACCGCGTTGCCGACCAGATTGGTCAGCGCCCGCTTCAGCGCGATCGGGCGGGCGCCGACGGTCAGGTGGTCCGGCCCGGCATACGCCAGCCGCTCGGCCGCGTCCGGCCAGGCATCGGCCGCCTCGTCCAGCAGCGTGCGCAGCAGCTCCGCAAGGTCGATGGAGGCCAGCGCCTCGTCCGACAGCGTGTCGCGGCCGAAGGCCAGGGTGGCCGATACCATCGCCTCCAACTCGTCCAGGTCGGCGAGCGATTTGCGGCGCAGTTCCTCGTCCTCGATGAACTCGGCGCGCAGCTTCAGCCGCGTGATCGGCGTGCGCAGGTCGTGGCCGATCGCCGCCAGCATGAAGTTGCGGTCCGCCAGCAGCCGGCGCATCCGCGCCGCCATGATGTTGAACGCGGCGGCGGCGGTGGCCAGTTCGGCCGGCCCGTCCTCGGGCAGCGGCGGGGCGTTGAGGTCGCGGCCCAGCCGCTCCGCCGCGGCGGCCAGCGTCGCCACCGGCGCGGTCAGCCGCCGCACCGCCCACAGCGTCAGCCCGGCGGCGGCGACCGTCATCACCAGGAAGGCGACCAGGAACGTGCCGCTGAGCAGCCAGCGCACCCGCGGCATCGGCACCGTCACGTTGACCCAGGTGCCGTCGGGCAGCCGCATCCCGATCATCAGCCGCCCCGCCGCGGCGCCGCCGAGCCAGACGTAATCGCGCGGCCGGTCCGCCGGGCGCATCGGCACGAGCTGCATGTTGACCCGCAGAATGCGTTGCAGCTCCGGATAGGCCGGGGGGATGGTGGACACCGGTGGCGCGTCCGACAGGCGCACCACGGCGCCCTCGCGCGCGTCGATCGCCTGCACCACTTCGTCGCGGCTGTCCGGATCGGCCAGGGCGACGGTGCGGTAGATGCTGATGGCGCGCACGGCGATGTTGCGCAGTTGCGCGAACCGCAGCGCGTCGGTGCGGTCGAAGGCGTGGATCGCCAGCCCCGCCACCTGCACCAGCGTCAGCGACACCAGCAGCACGAGCGCGGTGCGCCCGCCCAGGCTGCGCGGCCAGAGGAAGCGCGTCACGCGCCGGTCATTCGCGCGTCACCTCGGCGGCGAGGACGTAGCCGCCGCCGCGCACGGTCTTGATGAGCTGGGCGTGATGGCCGTCATCCTCCAGCTTGCGGCGCAGGCGGCTGATGGCGACGTCGATCGCGCGGTCGAACGGGCCGGCCTGCCGGCCGCGCAGCAGGTCCAGCAGCATGTCGCGGGTCAGCACGCGGTTCGGCCGCTCGGCCAGCGCGAACAGCAGGTCGTATTCGCCGCCGGTCAGCGGCACCTCGACGCCGTCGGGATTGACCAGCCGCCGGCGCGGCGGTTCCAGCCGCCAGCCGGCGAACACCAGCGCCTTCGGCGCCGCCTCGCTGCGGTTCTGCGTCTCCCCGGCGCGGCGCAGTACGGCGCGGATGCGGGCCAGCAACTCGCGCGGGTTGAACGGCTTGGCCAGGTAGTCGTCGGCGCCGAGTTCCAGGCCGATGATGCGGTCGGTCTCCTCGCCCATCGCGGTCAGCATGACGATGGGAACGCTGGACTGCCCGCGCAGCCAGCGCGCGAAATCCAGGCCCCCTTCGCCCGGCAGCATCAGGTCCAGCACGACGAGCTGGTAATGGCCGAGCGGCCATTGCCGCCGCGCCTCCCGCGCGTCGCGCACGGCGGTGACGCGGAAGTTCTGCCGCTCCAGGAAGCGGGCGAGCAGGTCGCGGATTTCGCGGTCG
>JAKAZX010000065.1 GCA_021826485.1 Pseudomonadota bacterium
TCGACCAGGGAGAACGCGGTGATCGCCTGGCCCCCCAGCGCGCCGTCCGCGGCCAGCCGCGCGGCGAGCTTGCGGCCGATCATTCCTGCCGCACCGATAATCAGGACATGCATCGCCGCCTCCCCTGCGCTCGCGCCACGCGACCCTAGGCGAGCGGCGGTCGCCCGACAAGGCGAGCGGGCGACCCTATGCGCCCCAGCGCAGCGCCGCTGTGTGCACCGGGGCGTCCCACAGTTCGATCAGTTCCGCGTCCAGCGCCGTGACCGTCAACGAACATCCCGCCATGTCGAGCGAGGTCACGAAATTACCGACCAGCGAGCGCCGCACCCGTGCGCCCGCGCGCATCAGCGCCGCGTCGGCGGCGCGGAACATCACGTACAGCTCCATCAGCGGGGTGGCGCCGAAGCCGTTGACCAGCAGCAGCACATCGCCCCGGGCGGCGGCGCCCAGATCGGCGGTGATGGCCGCGATCATCTCGTCGGCCAGCTCCTGTGCCGGGCGCAGCGTCCCGCGCCGGCGCCCCGGCTCGCCGTGGATGCCGACGCCGATCTCGATCTCGTCGGCGCCGATCACGAAGGTGGGCGTGCCGGCGGCGGGCACCGTGCAACTGCCGAGCGCCACGCCCATCGAGCGCGTCGCCGCGTTCACCCGCCGGCCGAGTGCCGCGAGCGACGCAAGGTCGCGCCCCTGTTCGGCGGCGGCGCCCAGCATCTTCTCCACCACCAGCGTCCCCGCGACGCCACGGCGGCCGGCCGACCAAATGGAGGTTTCGACGGCCACGTCGTCGTCGGTCAGCACCGTCCCGGCCGCGCCCGCCCACATCTCGCGCGCCATGTCGAAGTTCATCACGTCGCCTTCGTAGTTCTTGACGATGAACAGCACGCCCGCGCCGGTATCGACGGCGGCGGCAGCGGCCAGCATCTGGTCGGGCGTCGGCGCGGTGAACACCTGGCCGGGGCAGGCGGCGTCCAGCATGCCGCGCCCGACGAAGCCGGCATGCAGCGGCTCATGCCCCGATCCGCCGCCGGACAGCAGCGCGACCTTGCCCGGCACCAGGGCCGCCCGGCGGACGAACTGCCGCTGCGGGCCGAGGGTCAGCAGGTCGGCATGGGCCGCCGCCAGCCCGTCCAGGCTGTCCGCCAGGATCGTATCGGCGGAGTTCATGAATTTTTTCACCTGCGCCCTCCCGTTCCAGCCGTTCGCGGCGTCAGCCGCCGGCATCGTCGAAACCGCGCCGCACCAGCGCCGCCAGCGCCGCCACCGCCGCGTCCTCGCCGCGCAGATGCAGGGTCGCGCCATGCGCCGCCCGCAGCGCCATCACCTGCGCCACGCTTTTGGCGTCGATCCAGGGGCCGTCCTCGGCCAGCGCAAGTTCGACGTGGCCGGCGAACCGCTTGGCCAGCAGGGTCAGCTTCACCGCCGGCCGGGCATGCAGGCCGGCGGGGTTGCCGATGGTGACCGCGGTCATGCCGACAACGCCTCGGCCGCCGCCCGCACCTCGGCCAGCGTGGCGCCCCCGGCAGCCTCCACCGAGGCGATCACCGCACCCTCCACCACCGGGGCGCGGCAGATCGCGACCCGCCCGCGCCGCTCCGCGGGCAGCAGTTCGATGGCCATTTCGCTGTTGGTTTCGGCGCCCCCCAGGTCGAACAGGATGGCCACCCCGGCCGCCGACCAGGCGGCGCCGATCGCGGCCAGGATCGCCGCCACATCGGTGCCAAGGCCGCCGCCCGGTGCGCCGCCGCAATGGGCCAGCTTCACCTCCGGCCCGACCATCTGCCGCACCATGTCCGCCGCGCCGCGCGCCACGTCCGCGGAATGGGAGACGATGACGATGCCGACCCGGCCGCTCATGCCTCGCACAGCGCGCGCACGATCAGCGCCACGGTTCGCGCACCGGGATCGACATGGCCGATGCTGCGCGCCCCGAGGTAGGCGGCGCGGCCGCGCCGGGCCGGCATCGGCGCGGTCGCCGCCGCCGCGGCATCGGCGACCGTGGGCAGCCGGGTGCGCCAGTCAGGGCCCGGGTCGCCCAGCGCCTCCTGCACCGGCACCAGGGCGTCCAGCATGGTCTTGCTGCCGACATCGGACCGGCCCCGCGCCTTCACCGCGGCGATCGCCTCGGCCAGCGCGGCGGCGGCGGCGGCGCGGTCGGGGGTTTCGGGCAGCGAGCGGCCGAGCTGCATGAACAGGGTGCCGAACAGTGGGCCGGAGGCGCCGCCCACCTTCATCACCAGCGTCATGCCGATGGCGTGCAGCGCCCCCGGCAGCGGCAGGGCGGCGATGCGGTCGAGGTCGTCCAGCACCGCCGTGCAGCCGCGCGCCATGTTCAGGCCGTGATCGCCGTCCCCGATCGCCTGGTCCAGCGCCGTCAGCTCCGCCGCATGGGCGATGATGCTGTCGGCCGCGGCGCGGATCAGGCGGCGACGCAACGCTTCCTCGATCGGCACGCACTGAGCCTCCCCGGTGCGAGGGCACGCACGGCAGGCTTGCCCAACCCGCGCCGCCCCGGCAAGCCCCCGCCGCGCGCCGGAACGTGATCGCCGCCTGCGCGGATGCGACCACCGCCGGCGGCCACGCTGGATAAGGTGCCGGCCACTCAATCGCAGGGTTCACCCGATGTGGCTGTCCGAAACCGCCGACGCCCCAGCGGCCGGCACAGGGGCGGTGCGCAGCCGCCCGGCCTGGGCGTCGCGGCTGCTCCGTCTTGCCGCCGGGGCCGCGGCGCTGACCGGGGTCGGCCTCGCGCTGCTGTGGCTGTGGCGCAACCCGCTGATCACCGGCTGGGACTATCTGAGCCATGTCGACACGACGCTGGCCGACGCCGCCCTGGTGCGCGCGCATGACTGGGGGGCGGTGCGCGACCAGTTCTTCCTGCTGGACCGGTGGGAGCCGCCGGGGCTGCGCCTGCTCGGCCTGCCGATCGCGCTCGCCTTCGGCCATGGGGCACTGACCGCGCTCAGGCTGTCCGCGACCGCCGCCTTCCTGCTGACGGCCGCGGTGCAGTTCGCGGCCCTCCGCCGCATCGCCGGCGTGGGGGGCGCGGCGGCGTCCGTGCTGGTGTTCACGCTGGCGCCGGTGAACATCACCGGGGCGCAGAACTTCATGACCGAGGAAGTCCTGACGGTCGCGGCCGCGGTCGCCCTGGCGACGCTGGCGAGCGAACTGGTCAGCCAGCGCCCGGCCCCGTCCGGCGCCGGCCTTGCGCGCCTGCTGTTGCTGGGCGTGGCGCTGGGCTGGGGCACGCTGACCAAGCTGACGCTGCTGCCGACCCTCGGCATCGTCTGGCTGGGTGTGGTGGCCATCCTGTGGCACCGCAGCCGCGATGCCGGGGCGGCGCTGCTGCGGCTGCTGGTGCCCGGGGCGGTGCTGCTGCTGATCGCCTGGCCGTCCTATGCGCTGAACGGGCCGCGCTACCTCGCCTACGCGCGCGCCAGCGCCGGCGGGTTCGGCTTTCCGATCTGGCCTGAGCACGGGGCGGCGTTTGCCCTGCGGGCTGCCGGTTCGCTGGTGGGCGACGTGTTCGGCCCGGCCGGCCTGCTCGTGCTGCTGCTCGGCCTGCTGCTGTTCCTGCTGCGCTGGCGGGACGTTGCGGCGCCGCTGCGGGCCTTCGGCGTGCTCTGCCTGCTCGCCAGCCTGCCGGCGCTCGCCGCCTTCTGCTTCTCGCGCAACCAGACCGACCGGTATGTCGTGCTGGACACGCTGCTGCTCGGCGTTCCGGCCGCCCTCGGCATCGGCGCGGCGCTGCGGGCGGCCCTGCCGGTCGGGCGGGCGGCGGCGACGACGATCGCGCTGGCTGCGGCGGCCCAGATCGCCGCGGCCTGGGCGATCGCATTCGGCGCCCCGCTCGAAGGGCCGCTGCTGTCCGGCCTCGTCTATGCCGGGGCGCGGCCGAATTATGCCTGTGACTATCGCGTGCTGGCCCGCCTGACGCCGCCGCGCGACGGGCCGGTGCGCATCGGGGTCTATGGCGAGTCGCAGGCGGTGAACCCGTATGACGTGACCTACGGCTACCGGCAGGCCGGCGTCCCGGCGCGGGTGCTGCAATTCTCCAACAGTTCCTCGGACGCGGTGGACTGGGACCCGATCCTCGCGGAAGCGGCGCAGACCGACTACGTGATCCTGCCGGAGGTGGTCGGCGGCTGGTATGCCGGGATCATCACCAACCGCACGCGCGACCAGTTCCGCGCGCGGCTGGCAGCGGTGGCGGCGGTGACGCCGCTGGGCGAGGTGGCGACCGGACCCGAGCCGGAATGCCGCGTGCAGGTGCTGGAGGTGCGTCCCGCACCCGGTGCCCCGCCGCCCCGCCGCCCGCCGCTGCGCCCGGAGACGTTCATTCCCGGCTGGAGCGCGGGGCTTTAGGTTTGGTCGCGGGGCGGGGCGTGATATGCTGCCGGCATGTCCGCCGCCCTGCATCGGCCGCCCTCCCACATGACGCTGGACGAGTTCCTGACCTGGGACCCGGACGAGCGATCCGGACGGCGCTGGCAACTGGTGGACGGGGAGCCGCTGGCGATGGCGCCGGCCAGCGAGAACCACGGCGCGATCCAGAGCGAGCTGGCGCGGCTGCTCGGCAACCATCTGCTGGAACGAAACCGGGCCTGCCGCGTGATCATCGAGCCCGGCGTCGTGCCGCGGCTGCGTGCCGGGGAGAACTGGCGCATCCCCGATCTCGGCGTCACCTGCGCGCCGGCACAGGGCGGGGTGGCGATGGCCGACCCGGTGCTGCTGGTGGAAATCCTCTCCCCCAACAACCATGCCGAAACCCGCGCCAATATCTGGAGCTACACGACGCTGCCCAGTCTGCGCGAAATCCTGGTGCTGAACGCAGCGAGGATCGAGGCGGAAGTACTGCGCCGCGGCGATGACGGCAACTGGCCAGAACAGCCGCTGGTCCTGCGGGACGGCGACATGCTGCACCTGTCCGGCCTCGACTTCAGCGCCAAGCTGCGCGCGCTTTACCGCATGACTTCGCTTGCGACCTGACGCGGCCGGTCAGCCGTTGACCACGTTGTAGCGGCGCAGTTCGGCCGGCGTCAGCGCCCGCGGCGCGTCGTTCGGGATCGCCGCGAAGCCGGTCAGGAAATCGAGCGACAACTGCATGCGCAGCAGGAACTGGCCGATCTTCGCCGCGGTCTGCGCCGCATTCTGCTGGATCGACTTGATGTCCTCGCCCAATGCTTGTTCCAGCAACAGTTGCGACAGCGGGATTCCGCGCCGGTTCAGCGTCGCCTGCACCTGCGCGGGGTCCAGCGGCGCATCCGGGTAGCGGCTGTTGTAGTCGCCGATGCTTTGCGGCGGGTTCTGCGCGTTTGCGGCAACCGCGCGGGCCAGCGCGTTGCCGGCCTCGAACATGTGCACCTCGAACCGCGCGCCGGGATCGATGCTGCGGATCACGCCGCCCATGAACGCGAAGTTGCAGGCGCTGGCGCAGATCGTGCCGGCGGCCAGATGCGTCGCAAGGCCCCGCTGGCGCAGCAGATAGCCCATGTGCAGCCCTTCATCGAGCAGCCCACCCGGCGAGAAGAATTCCACATCGAGCAGCGGGCCGGCACGATCCAGCGCCCCCGCCAGTCGATCCGCGTCGCCTGCGCCGATGCCGCCCCAGGCGAGCAGCGCCACGCCGTCGGGGCGGCGGATGGCGGCGAAATGCATGTGCGGGCTGGCCGCCACCTCCGGCCAGGTCAGTTGCTGCGGCGGCGCCTCCAGCCCCTGCGCCGCCGCGGCCAGCGGGGCGAGCAGCAACCCCGCCAGTGCCGTGACCGTCGCCCAGGTCCGCCGCCGGGCCCGGCGTTCAGGTGGCATGCGTCCAGGCGCCGTTCGCCCCGCGGCAGTAGCGCGTGGTCTGGTTCGTCTGCTCGCCGTTGATATAGGCAACTTCCCGCACGTCGCGGCACTGCCCGCCATCGGATTGCGGTTGCACCCCGACCACCTGGGCGGAGCCGTTGACGCCGTTATTGTGGTTGGAACTCCAGCCGACCGGCGCCGCCGTGGCATCCGGGCCGACCGGCGCTGACAAAGCCTGCGCGGTGGCCCGCTGCGCCTGTTCGCGGTCGCCGGCATCCAGCCGCGCGCCGATCGCACTGCCAAGCAGATAGCCGCCGACCGAGCCAAGCACACCGCCGATCAGGCCCCCGGCACCGCCGAGATTGCTGCCCAGCAGGCCCCCCGCGATGCCGCCGGCCGCCCCGCCGAGCAGCCCGCCAGCCTGCTGGTCATTTTGCATCCCGGGCGTTCCCTGGCACGCCGAAAGTGCCAGCAGCGCCGCCACCGCGACCGTCCCCGTTCGGTGCATGCCCCGCGCTCCGTTTCCCGCGGGGAGCGTAATGGCCGGCCGTCCCGCCAGCAAGGCGGCTTGCGTCCCCGCCCGCGCCGCCCGATCCTGCGCCGGGACGGGGAGGCTGACATGGACGAGGACTTCCGCAAGGCGGCGCTGGACTACCACCGACTGCCGCGGGCGGGGAAACTGTCGGTCGAGCCGACCAAGCGCATGGCGACGCAGCGTGATCTGGCACTCGCCTATTCCCCGGGCGTCGCCGCCGCCTGCCTGGAGATTGCGGCCCACCCGGAAGCGGCGCACGACTACACCGCGCGCGGCAACCTGGTGGCCGTCATCTCCAACGGCACCGCCGTCCTCGGCCTGGGCAATATCGGCCCGCTCGCCGGCAAGCCGGTGATGGAAGGCAAGGCCGTCCTGTTCAAGAAATTCGCCGGCATCGACGTGTTCGACATCGAAGTGGCCGAGCAGGACCCGGACCGTTTCTGCGACGTGGTGGCAGCGCTGGAGCCGACCTTCGGCGCGATCAACCTCGAAGACATCAAGGCACCCGAATGCTTCGCGATCGAGGCGGCATTGCGGGCGCGCATGCAGATCCCGGTGTTCCACGACGACCAGCACGGCACCGCCATCACGGTCGCCGCCGCGGTGCGCAACGGCCTGCTGGTGCAAGGCAAGCAACTCACAGAATGCCGCCTCGTCACGTCCGGCGCCGGCGCAGCGGCGATGGCATGTGTCGATCTGCTGGTGGCGATGGGCCTGAAGCCCGAGCATGTCACGCTGACCGACATCAAGGGTGTCGTCCATGCCGGGCGCGAGGGGCTGGATTCGCGGATGGCGCGCTATGCGCGGCAGACCGATGCGCGCACGCTCGATCAGGTGCTGGACGGGGCCGACATCTTCCTCGGCCTGTCGGCGCCGCGCGTGCTGAAGGCGGAATGGCTGCCCCGCTTCGCCGCCAAGCCGCTGATCCTGGCGCTCGCCAATCCCGACCCGGAAATCATGCCGGAAGCGGTGCGCGCGGCGCGGCCGGATGCGATCGTGGCAACCGGCCGCAGCGACTATGCCAACCAGGTCAACAACGTGCTGTGCTTTCCGTTCGTGTTCCGCGGCGCGTTGGATGTCGGCGCGCGCACGATCGACGAGCGGATGCAGCTCGCCGCTGTGGAGGCGATCGCCGAACTCGCCCGCATTGAGGCGAGCGAGGTCGTGGCTGCGGCCTATGGCGGTGCCGCGCCGACCTTCGGTCCGGACTACATCATCCCCAAGCCGTTCGATCCGCGCCTGATCCTGCACGTCGCCCCCGCGGTCGCGCGCGCCGCGATGGAAAGCGGCGCGGCGACGCGGCCGATCGCCGATTTCTCGGCCTACAAGCGGGAACTGGAGCGGTTCGTGTTCCGCTCCGGCCAGCTCATGCGCCCGGTGTTCGAGGCGGCACGCGCGGCCCCGGCGCCGGCGCGCATCGTCTATGCCGAGGGCGAGGACGAACGGGTGCTGCGCGCCGTGCAATCGGCGATCGACGATCGTCTGGCACAGCCCATCCTGCTCGGCCGGCGCAGCGTGATTTCGGCACGGGTGCGCGAACTCGGCCTGCGGCTTGACACGGAAAGCAGCGTGCGCGTGATCGACCCGTCGGCCGATGACGACGTATTCGCGCCGCTGCTCGGCACGTACCAGTGCCTCGCCGGCCGGCGCGGCGTGCCGCCGGATGCGGCGGCGCAGCGCGTGCGCACGCTGCCGAGTGTCGCGGCGGCGCTGCTGCTGCAGGGCGGCATTGCCGATGCCGCGATCTGCGGCGGCAGCGGCGACTGGTGGCGGCAGATGATGCACGTGCTGCCGATCATTCCGAAGCGGCCGGAGGTGACGCGGGTCTATGCCCTGTCCTGCCTGATCCTGCCGGCCGGTGCGCTGTTCGTCTGTGACACGCACATGAATGTCGATCCCACCGCCGAGCAGATCGCCGAGATGACGGTGCTGGCGGCGGAAGCGGTGCGCGGCTTCGGCATCGTACCGAAGGCGGCGCTGCTGTCGCATTCCAATTTCGGCGCCTCCAATTCGCCGACCGCGCGCAAGATGCGTCAAGCGCTGGCGCTGCTGCGGGTGCGGGCACCGGACCTGGAGGCCGATGGCGAGATGCATGCCGATGCGGCGCTGAGCGAGGCGATCCGCGATCGCGTCGTGGCCGACAGCCGCCTGTCCGGCACTGCGAACCTGCTGGTGATGCCGTGCCTGGATGCGGCGAACATCGCCTTCAACCTGCTGAAGGCGGCGGCGGATGCGCTGCCGGTCGGGCCGCTGCTGCTGGGCATGAGCAAGCCGATCCACGTGGCGGTTCCGAGCGTGACCGCGCGCGGGCTGCTGAACCTGAGCGCGGTGGCGGCCCGGGAGGTGGCGCGGGCGTAGGCCTTGGATTACGTTGCGCCGACCATATTTTCCTTCAGCTTCGGCCTCGATTGCCCGCAGCGTGACCTGTCCCTTCCCCCGTCATGCGGTGTTCTGCGGCGGCGTGCAGATGCCGGGTGCGCCGCCTGCTGAGCGACGGTGCGGCAGGAACGGGTAGGCCGCGGCCCCGCTGATTCTAGGCGGCCGGTCCGGGAACGGATGTACCGGCGCCTGATCGTGCAGGCGCTGGCGCTCGGCTGGCGGCTGCACGACCGTCGTGACGGGACGCAGGACTGGACCGCCCCGGCCACGCGTGCGGCGGGCGCGCGTTAGCTTCGGCCGCCGAAGCGCCGGCCCCTGGCGCGCCCGGTCCGCGCGCGATAGATGGCCGGGCTGAACCCGGCGGGGCGGCTGCCCGCAAGAAGCATGTTCGCATTTCTCCTCGGTCTTGCTGCCCTGCTCGTGCTGATGGGTGCGCTCGGCGCCTTCTCGCGGGCGCAGATCGCGACCCTCAAGCAGTTCGGCTTGTGGGTGGTGGCGATCGGCGGGCTGCTGCTGGCGGCGCTGCTGCTGTTCACCGGCCGCGGCGCCACCGCGATTGCGGCGCTCGTGATGCTCGGTCCGCTGGTGTGGAGCTGGCTCGGGGAGGTCCGTCCGCGCGGGCCGGCCGCCGGCGCCCGGCCCAACCGCGCGCCGATGACGCGGGCTGAGGCGTATGAGGTGCTCGGTCTGGCACCCGGCGCGACGGCCGCGGAAATCCGGGCGGCCCACCGTAGGCTGATGCGGGCGGCCCACCCGGATGCCGGCGGGTCGGACTGGCTGGCCGCCCGTGTGAACCAGGCGCGCGATCTGCTGCTCCGCTGATCCCGCCGTGCCGCCGCCGGCCGCGGCAACCGGGCATGACGGTTGGCGTTGTCGCGCAACACGGGCGCCCGCGCTGCTTGCCTGCGGGCCGCCCGGCGTGCGACTGATCGGGCATGCGCCGGTCCGCCGCGCCTGCCCCGCATCCGCCGCCCGACCAGAACAAGGACCGTGTTCCGTGATCAAGCCGTTGCGCAAGGCCGTCCTGCCCGTCGCGGGCCTTGGAACCCGCTTTCTTCCCGCCACCAAGGCGACCGCCAAGGAAATGCTTCCGGTGGTGGACAAGCCGCTGATCGAATATGCAGTCGATGAGGCGCGGGCCGCCGGCATCGAACAGTTTTGCCTTGTCACCGGCCGCGGCAAGACCGCGCTGGTCGAGCATTTCGACATCGCCTACGAGTTGGAGGCGACGCTGCGCGAACGCGGCAAGCACCGGGAACTGAAGGAACTGCGCGCCAACCACCTGCCGCCCGGCGCCGTCACCACGGTCCGCCAACAGGAGCCGCTGGGGCTTGGCCACGCCATCTGGTGCGCCCGCGCCTTCATCGGGGAGGACCCGTTCGCCATCCTGCTGCCGGACGACCTGGTGCTCGCCGACACGCCCTGCACCAAGCAGCTTGCCGACGCCTATCACGAAACCGGCGGCTGCGTGATCGCGGTGACGGAGGTGCCGCGCGCCCACACCAGCCGCTACGGCATCCTCGATGTCGGTCGGGATGACGGCCGGCTGGTCGAGGTGCGCGGGCTGGTGGAGAAGCCGAAGCCGGAGGCAGCACCCTCCAACCTTTCCATCATCGGCCGCTACGTCCTGCTGCCGCAGGTGATCGCCGAACTGGCGCGGATGGAGCGCGGCGCCGGCGGCGAGGTGCAGTTGACCGACGCGATGGCGCGGCTTATCGGCCATGTGCCGTTCCATGGGCTGCGGTTCGAGGGGCGGCGGTTCGACTGCGGTGACAAGGTGGGCTTCCTGGAGGCGCAGATCGCCTTCGCGCTGAAGCGGCCCGACATGGCGCCGGCGGTACGGGCGTTCCTGAAGACCTATGTGAACGACGGCGTCGGCGCCGCCTGACGGGTCGGGGCGCCGGCCAGGAAAATGGGGGAGACGGCGATGGCATTCCGCCACGACTTCGATGCGACCGTGCTGCGCGAATACGATATCCGCGGCATCGTCGGCCGCACGCTGCATCCGGCGGACGCCTTCGCGATCGGCCGCGTGTTCGGCAGCATCGTCGCCCGTGCCGGCGGCCGCACCGTCGCGGTCGGCTATGACGGGCGGCTGTCATCGCCCGACCTGGAGCCGAAGCTGGTGGAAGGGCTGGTTGCCAGCGGCATGGACGTGGTGCGCATTGGCCGCGGCCCGACGCCGATGCTGTATTACGCCGCCACGGTCCGGCGCACCGACGGCGCGGTGATGGTCACCGGCAGCCACAACCCGCCCGACTACAACGGCTTCAAGATGATGCTCAAGGGCAAGCCGTTCTTCGGTGCACAGATCACCGAAATCGGGCGCCTCGCCGCCGCCGGCAACGTGGTGGAGCCGACGTCCCCGGGCAATGTCTCGACCATCGACATCTCCGCCGACTACATCGCCCGCCTGATCTCCGACTGGGATGGCGGCGACCGGCTGCTGAACGTCGTGTGGGACAACGGCAACGGCGCGGCCGGCGAGGTGCTGCAACGCCTCATTGCCTCGCTGCCCGGCCACCACACCGTACTGTTCCCGGAAATCGACGGCCGCTTTCCCAACCACCACCCTGACCCGACCGTGCCGAAGAACCTGGAGGCGCTGGTGGCCGAGGTGCGGCGGCGCGGCGCCGATGTGGGGGTGGCGTTCGACGGCGATGCCGACCGCATCGGCGTGGTGGACGACAGCGGTGCGATCCTGTTCGGCGACCAGCTCATGGTCGTGCTGGCGCGCGACGTGCTGAAGTCCAAGCCCGGCGCGACCATCATCGCCGATGTGAAGGCAAGCCAGGTGCTGTTCGACGAGGTCGCCCGCGCCGGCGGCAACCCGCTGATGTGGAAGACCGGCCACAGCCTGATCAAGGCGAAGATGGCGGAAGTCGGCTGCCCGCTGGCAGGCGAAATGTCGGGCCACATCTTCTTTGCCGATCGCTGGTACGGGTTCGACGACGCGCTGTATGCGGGCGTGCGGCTGCTCGGCATCGTCGCGCGCATGGACGGCAAGCTGTCGGCGGTGCGGGAGGCACTGCCGCAGGTGGTGAACACGCCGGAACTGCGCTTCCCCTGCGACGATGTCCGCAAGTTCGCGGTGATCGAGGAAGTGGCCGGGCGGCTGAAATCCGCCGGCGCGAAGCTGTCCGACATCGACGGCGTGCGCGTGCAGACCGATGACGGCTGGTGGCTGCTGCGCGCCTCCAACACCCAGGCCGTGCTGGTCGCGCGCGCGGAGGCGCATGATGCGGCGGGGCTGGAGCGGCTGAAGGCGGCGCTGGTCGCGCAGCTTGGCCAGTCGGGCCTGGAAGCACCGGATTTTTCGGGGGCGAGTTCCGGCCACTGACCGGCCGGCTCAGCCGCGCAGCGGCACCACGTACGGCCCTTCGGGAATCACTGCGACGGCGGGATCGCCATGGCGCGCGATGCTCGCCGCCAGCGCGTCATCGACCGAGTCGATCAGTTCGACCGAGGTATCGCGCCGTTCCGCCGCGTCGAGGCCGGTGGTGTAGAGCTGCACGCGGCCGAGCCGCATCGGCTTGAGCTGCATCTCGGTCTGCCACTCGTCCACCTCGGCGAGCGACTTCGCCGTCAGCGTCGCCAGGAACCGCTCCGGCCCCAGCGCCACCAGCCGCGCCTGGGCGGCGCGGAACTCCGCCGAGCCGAACCCCTCCGAGCATTCGGAGGCGATGATCAGCGTGCCGCCCGGCGCCAGGATGTCGAGCGGCGTCACCATGCCCTTGACCGTCTGGTAGTAGGTCTTGTCGAGCGGGTAGCCGGCCGCCGAGGTCAGCACGGTGGCGAAGCGGCGTCCCACCGGCACCGCGGTCGCCGCGGCGACGAACTCCACCGCGTGCTGGTGGCTCTCGACGATCTCGCCGAAATTGACGAAGACGAGGTCGCGATCCTCGTCGATCACCGTATTCAGCGCGAAGATGTCGCCGAGCATCTGCACGATGGCAAGCTGCTCCTCATGCAGCGGGTTGCCGATCAGGTTGCACTGGACGGCCAGCGGGTCCTCCATGAACCGCGCGGAATGGAAGGTGCGGATGGTGGTGTGGTGGGCGATGCCCGGCGCCACCACTTTCCGCCCGCCGGACCAGCCGGCCATGAAATGCGGCTCCACCAGGCCGGTTGCGATGCGCAGCCCGGCCTCGACGAACCGTCGGTCCAGCCGCACCGGCACGCCGCGCCCGGGCGTGGTGCCGAGATCGACATGGTCCGCATCGTTGCGCGCGAAGTGGTTTTCCACCCGCACGTTCGCCAGCACCCACGGGTCG
>JAKAZX010000066.1 GCA_021826485.1 Pseudomonadota bacterium
TGACCGCGGAGCGTCAGCAGGTGCGCCACCAGCCGCGCGCGCAGCGCCGCCTGCTCCTCCGCGGTCCAGGGGCGAAAGCCGGTGCCGGACTTCATGCCCAGCCTGCCGTCCGCGACCAGTTGCTCCAGCAGCTTTTGCGGCCCCGGGGTGCGGTCCAGGTGCGGCAGCAGCACCCGGTGCGCCGCCAGCGCCAGGTCGGTGCCGACCAGATCGGCATTCTCCAGCGGTCCCAGCACCGCCAGCCGCCGGCCGAAGCTTGCCTTCACCACCATGTCGATGGTGGCCGCGTCGCACACGCCGTCCTGCACCAGCGCGATCGCCTCGCGCCACAGCGCGTGCTGCAGCCGGTTGCCGATGAAGCCCGGCACGTCGCGCCGCACATGCACCGGCGACTGGCCGAGCGCGCGGTGCAGGTCCATCACCCGCGCGATCACGGCCGGATCGGTCCATTCCGTGCCGATCACCTCGACCAGCGGCACCAGGAAGGGCGGGTTCCACCAGTGCGTGCCGAGCGCCCGCTGCGGCCGGGCCAGCCCCTGCATGATCGCGGTGATCGGAATGACGGAGGTGTTGCTGGCCAGCACCGCATCCGCCGGCGCCGCCGCCTCGATGCGGGCGAACAGCGCCTGCTTCAGCGCCAAATCCTCCAGCGCCGCCTCGACCACGAAATCGGCATCCCGCACCGCCGCCTCCAGCGCGGGTTCGGCGCTGATCCGCTCGGCCGCCGCGCCGTCCTGGCCGAGCTGGCGCAGATTCTCCCGGATGCGCCCGTGCAGCGCCGCCAGCGCGGCCGGTTCCCGGTCGTAGACGCGCACCGGATGGCCGGCGCAGGCGAATACCTGGGCGATGCCGTGGCCCATCAGGCCCGCGCCGACCACCGCGATCCGGCCGAATTCCTCCATCCGTCGTCCTCCTCCCCGCGGCACTGCCCGCCGGGCGCAGTATGCGCCGGGGGGCGGGCGGCGCGGCAAGCCCGGGGTTGCGCCGGCGGCGCGCGCCATGCTTGGTGCGGCGGATGAAGGTGATCGGGCTGACCGGCGGCATCGGCATGGGCAAATCGACCGCCGCCGCCGCGTTCCGCCGCGCCCGCCTGCCGGTGTTCGACGCCGATGCCTGCGTGCACCGCCTGCAAGCGCCGGGCGGCGCCGCCCTGCCGGCGATCGCCCGCGCCTTCCCGGCCAGCGTCAGCGAGCGCGGCGGCCGCCTCGTGCTCGACCGGGCGGCGCTGCGCCGCGCCGTGCTGGGCGACCCCGCCGCCCTGCGCCGGCTAGAGGGCATCCTGCATCCGCTGGTGCGCCGGGCGGAGGCCGCCTTCCTCGCCCGCGCCCGCCGCGCCGGCGCCCCGGCGGCGGTGCTGGACATCCCGCTGCTGTTCGAATCGGGCGGCCGGCGGCGGCTCGACCTCGTCGTCGTGGTCAGCGCTCCGGCCGGGGTGCAGCGCAGCCGCGTCCGGCAGCGGCGGCGCATGGACGCGGCACAGGTGGACGCCGTGCTGGCCCGCCAGATGCCGGATGCGGAGAAGCGGCGGCGCGCCGATGTGGTGGTGCGCACCGGCCTGTCGCGCCATCATGCGCTGCGCCGACTCCGCCGCCTGATCCGCGAACTGGTGCCCGCCCGATGACCCGCTCCGTCCTGTTCGACACCGAAACCACGGGCCTCGACCCGCAATCCGGCCACCGCGTCATCGAGGTGGCGGCCCTGGAACTGGTCAACGACCTGCCGACCGGCCGGCATTTTCATGCGCTGGTGCATCCCGACCGCGACATCCCGGAGGATGCCGCCCGCATCCACGGCATCACGCTCGACCGGCTGGACGGCAAGCCGCGCTTTGCCGCCATCGCCGATGCGCTGCTGGAATTCTTCGGGGACGGGCGGCTGGTGGCGCACAACGCGCCGTTCGATTTCGGCTTCCTCGACGCCGAGCTGGCGCGGCTCGGCCGCCCGCCGCTCGACCGCGGGCGCATGGTCGATACGCTGGCGCTGGCCAAGGCGCGGTTCCCGGGGCTGCCGAACAGCCTCGATGCGCTGTGCCGCCGCTTCGCCATCGACCTGTCGGAGCGGACCAGCCACAACGCCCTGCTGGACTGCCGGCTGCTCGCGCAGGTCTATGTCGAACTCACCGGCGGCCGGCAGCGCGGGCTGACGCTGGCCGGCGGCACCGAGGCTGCGCTGCTGACGGTCGCCTACCGCGCCGTGCAGCGCACCCCGCGCCGCATCGTGCCGACGGAGGCGGAGCGTGCCGCGCACGCCGCCTTCGTCGCCCGGCTGAAGGACCCGGTGTGGAACGCCGGGTCCGGCGGGTGATCAGGCGGAGGCGATGACGCTCGCTCCGCCCTGGCTGGCCGCCTGGGCGCGGCGGCTCTGCCACAGGGCGACGAAGTCGATCGGTTGCAGCATCACCGGCGGGAAGCCGCCGTCGCGCGTCACGTCGGCCAGGATGCCGCGGGCGAACGGGAACAGCAGCCGCGGGCATTCCACCAGCAGCACGGGTTCCACCGCGTTGTCGGGCACGTTGGTCAGGGTGAAGATGCCGGCATAGGCCAGTTCGGCCAGGAACACGCGCACCCCGCCCTCGGCCGGCGCGGTGCCGCTGCCGTTGGCCGCCGCCTCGCGCGCCTCGGCGCGGATCGCCAGGGTCACCTCGAACGTGGGCTGGCCTTCCTGCAACCGCCGCACCTGCACGTCGAGATTGATGTCCACCCGCGGCGCGCTGCGCAGCGTGGTGTAGATCATCGGCGCGCCCGGCACCTCGAAGGAGAGGTCCTTGACGTATTGCAGGTTGACGGCCAGCGGCGGCACTTGCTGGGCGCCTTGGGCCTGGGGGGCCGATTGGGACATCGCGCACTCCGATCTGCGAACCGAGGCGCGCCGGTAGCACAGGGCGGCGCGCGGCGGAAGCGATCAGGGATGCCAGACCACCCGCTTGGGCGGCGGGGCCGCGGGGTCGCAGCGCAACCAGGTGCCGTTTGCCGCGCTCTCGCCGGTCAGCGACAGGATGAACCCCCAATGGCTCACCACCAGCGTCTCTGCCCAATCGGGCAGGGCGGCGATCTCGGCGCGGAACCGCGCCGCCCGCGCCGCGACCGAGGCCGCCGGCTCCTCCACCGCGGGCCACCACACTTCCTCGATGCCGGCGAAATCGTGTTGCGGCCAGTCGCGCGCCAGCGCGCTGCGCGGGGTGCCGACGTCGCAGGTGAAGGCGTAGCGCTCGCGCACGATCGGGTTGACGTGGACCGGCACGCCGAGCCGCCGCGCGATCGGCGCCGCCGTCTGCAACGCGCGGGTGTAGGGAGAGGCGATGATGCGGCGGATTCCCGCCGCCGCCAGCGCGTCCGCCGCCGCCTCGGCCTGCGCCTGCCCCAGCGCGGTCAGCTTCGGATCGGTGATGCCCGGATCGCGGCGGGTGGCGGTGAAGACGACGTTGAATTCGCTCTGGCCGTGCCGCAGCAGGATCATGGCCGGCGGATTAACCCGCGTTCGCCCGCGCCGCAACCGAAGCCGGCGAGTTGTGCCGGGCGGCCCATGCGCTTATGTCGGACAACGGCGATGGAGGGCGGTATGGGTGCCAGCGGCGGCTTCCCGGTCGATCTGGTTCTGTTCGGCATGATCGCCGCGTTCCTGGTACTGCGCCTGCGCAGCATCCTCGGCCGGCGGCAGGGCTTCGAACGGCCGGAGGTGCCGCGCCCGGCGGCGGCGCCCCGGGTGGCGGAGGCGCCGGTGATCGACGGCGTGGCCGAACGCCCGCCCGCCCGTCCGCTGCCCGATCCGGCCAGTCCCGCCGGCCAGGCCTTCGCCCGGATGCAGCGGGTCGATCCGCAGTTTTCCGCCGCCCGCTTCCTGGACGGGGCGGAGGCGGCGTTCCGCATGATCGTCACCGCCTTCGCCGCCGGCGACCGGGAGCGGCTGCGCCCGCTGCTGTCGCCCGACACGTTCCGCGACTTCGATCAGGCGATCGCCACGCGCGAACAGGCCGGCGACACCCAGCGGACCGAGGTGCGCGCCATCCCCTCCGCCACTATCGAGGCGGCCGATTTGCGCGGCAGCATCGCCGACATCACCGTCCGCATCGTCACCGATCAGGTGAACATCACGATGGCGAAGGATGGCTCGGTGCAGAGCGGCACCGACGCGGTGACGGAGATCGTCGATCTCTGGACCTTCGAGCGCGACCTCGCGACCGCCGATCCCACCTGGCGCCTCGTCGCCGCGCGCAGCGCGTAGCGGATGCGCCGTCCGTGCGGGCGCGCTGCCCGTTTTGCCGCCGCGATCGCGCTGGCCGCACTGGCCGGCTGCGTGCTGCCGCAGCCGGCGCCGCACGCGCCGGAGCGGCCTGAGCTGTCGCTTTCCGCCGTTTCCTTCGCCGACCTGCCCGGCTGGGCGCAGGACCATGCGGCCGAGGCGCTGCCGGTGTTCCTCGCCGGCTGCCGGCAACTGGCGGATGCCGCCGCGGCGCGCTCGCTCGGCGGCCAGGGCCAGGCGGCGGCGCTCGGCGGCCAGCCGGCGCAGTGGCAGCCCGCCTGCGCCGCCGGGGTGAATGTGGTCCCCGGCGACGATGCCGCCGCCCGCGCCTTCTTCGAGGCGTATTTCCAGCCCTACGCGGTCGCCGACGCCGCCGCCCCGGCGGCGCAGCGGCAGCAGGCGCTGTTCACCGGCTATTTCGATCCGGAGGTGCAGGGCAGCCGCACGCCGGTCGGCGCCTATCGCAGCCCGCTGCTCGGCCGCCCGCCCGATCTGGTGCAGGTCGATCTGGGGGAATTCGGCACCGACCTGAAAGGCCGCTCGATCGCCGGGCGGGTGCAGGACGGGCGGCTGGTGCCCTATTACGACCGCGCCCAGATCGATTCCGGCGTGCTCGCGCGGCGGCGGCTGGAACTGCTGTGGCTGGCCGATCCGGTCGATGTGTTCATGCTCCAGGTGCAGGGATCGGGCCGCGTCGATCTGCCGGACGGGCATGTGGTGCGCGTCACGTATGCCGGGCAGAACGGCCGCCCCTACGTGCCGATCGGGCGCGTGCTGGCCGATCGCGGACAGATGCCGCTCGACCAGGTCTCGCTCGCCTCCATCCGGGCGTGGCTGGAACAGCATCGCGACCAGGCGGCCGAGGTGATGGAGCAGAACCCGTCCTACGTGTTCTTCCGCGAGGTCACCACGCTGCGCCCCGATCAGGGGCCGCCGGGGGCGCTGGGGGTGCCGCTGGCGCCGCTGCGCTCGATCGCGGTGGACCGCGCCTTCATCCCGCTCGGCGCCCCGGTGTTCATTGCCACCGACGACCCGCTGACCGGCGCGCCGTTGCAGCGGCTGATGCTGGCGCAGGACATCGGCGGCGCCATCAAGGGGCCGGCGCGGGCCGACATCTTCTTCGGCTGGGGCCATGACGCGGAGGCGCGGGCCGGGCAGATGCGCGCCCACGGCCGCGAATTCCTGCTGCTGCCGCGCCCGGCCGCACCGGCGACGACGACCGCCGGCTGATCCGGCGGCGCAGCGGAGGGACCGAGATGCCACGTCCGAAGGACCACGCGCTCACCGCGGAGGAGATCACCGCCCGGCTGGCCGCGCTGCCGCGCTGGCGGCACGCCGAAGGGGCGCTGTGCCGCACCTACCGGACGCATTCCTGGAAGGGCACGCTGATGGTGGTCAACACGATCGGCCATCTGGCCGAGGCGGCGTGGCACCATCCCGACCTGCGCGTTTCCTACGCCGCGGTCGAGGTGCGGCTGAACACCCATACCGCCAAGGGCATCACCGCCAAGGATTTCGAACTGGCCGCGAAGATCGAGCAGGTGGTGCATTGGCGGCCCGGCCGCGACGGCGGCGCGCTGGAAGGCACGCCGGACGGCGATCCCGGCGCGGCCTATATCGCTTACGACGACTGAGCCGCCGCTACCGCCGCAGATCGGGCAGCATCGCGGCCAGCGCATCCAGGCTGCCGTCCAGGCTTTGACCTGACGTGTCCAGTTGCAGATCGGCCTGCCCGTACAGCGCCGCCCGGCTCGCCAGGATGGCGCGCAGATGGTCCATGTCGGTGCCGTCATTGGCCAGCGGCCGCACATCGCCCTGCGCCAGCACGCGCTGCATGTGCTCCTCCGGCGTCGCGCGCAGCCAGACGGTGACGCAGCCGGCCAGCAGCAGTTCGTAGGTGCGCGGCTCCGTCACCAGGCTGCCGCCGGTGGCGATCACCAGCGGTTCCTCGGTCGCCAGCACGGCCTGCAACACCTGATGTTCAAGGGCGCGGAAGCCTTCCTGCCCGCGCAGCTCGAACAGTTCGCGCAGTTCCAGGTGCCCGGCATGTTCGATCTCGCGGTCGAGTTCCACGAACCGCACGCCGCGCCGCGCCGCCAGCCGTGCGCCCAGCGCCGATTTTCCGGCCCCGCGCAGGCCGACCAGCGCGATGCGCCGCTGCCGCAGCGATGCGGGTGGGGCGAAGCGGCGCAGCAGCAGCGCCCGCGCCTCGGACAGCTCGGCCGGCGGCACGCGCGCCAGCGTCTGTTCCAGCATCACCAGTTCCGGCGCGCGTTCCGGCGCATCGGCGGCGAGCTGGCCGAGATCGGTCGCCAGGGCCGCGGCGATCCGCCGCAACAGCAGGACGGAGATGTTGCCGGTACCGGCTTCCAGCAGGGCGATGTGGCGCTGCGACACGCCGGAACGCGCGGCCAGCAGCTTCTGCGTCATGCCCCGCCGCGCCCGCATCTGCCGCAGCCGCGCGCCGATGCGGGCGAGATAGGCGAGGCTTGCGGCGTCCTGGCTATGCGCGCGCTTCGACACGGCGATGCGGGGCGGCGGCGTGCGGCGATCGCGGCTGCGGGTCAGTCATGGATTTTGACGTATTCGAAATCGCCCGGCTTGTTGTCGATCCCGAGCCGCGGCGGCGCGATCCAGCCGGCGAAGCCGCCCGGTTCGCGCACCGGGCGCATCAGTGTCGCCAGATAGTCGCCGTCCGCCGCCGTCGGCAGGAAATCGTCGCGCGCCGCCTGCCACGACGCCGCGCCCATGATGTGCCCCGCCGGGTCGATCTGCGCGCGCGCGAATTCGCCGATGCGGCGGTTGAACCCGACATGCGGCAGCGCCAGGCGGAAATCCAGGCCGTGCCGCGCGATGATCTTGTTCCAGCGGCCGACGCCGCCCTGCGTGTCGTCCACGAAGTCGTCGCGCAGCCGCATGTTCAGCGACGACAGCGCCGGCACATCCTCCCGCACCACGGCGCCGTCGATCAGCCGCAGCACCGGATAGGTGTCGCCGGCAAGCTGGTGATCGTCGGTCAGCGTGTGCTCGCGGAAGCGGCCCTTCAGGCCGGCATTGAAGGCGTTGGCGGCGTTGGTGCTGATCTCGTTGCCGAACAGGTCGAGCGTGAGGGAGAAGTGCAGGTTGATCTTGCGCTGGATCAGCGGCAGGTCGATCACGCCCAACCGCCGCACCGCCGCGATGTCGGTGGGATCGTCGATGCCGGCGTCACGCATCGCCTCGCAGGTGCGCGCGATGATGCGGCCGACGCCGGATTCGCCCACGAACATGTGGTGCGCTTCCTCGGTCAGCATGAAGCGGCAGGTGCGCGACAGCGGATCGAAGCCGGACTGCGCCAGCGCCTCCAACTGCATCTTGCCGTCGCGGTCGGTGAAGGTGGTGAACATGAAGAAGCTGAGCCAGTCGGGCGTCGCCTCGTTGAAGGCGCCGAGCATGCGCGGCGTGTCCTGGTCGCCCGAGCTGCGGCGCAGCAGCTCCTCCGCCTCCTCGCGCCCGTCGGCGCCGAAGTATTTTTGCAGCAGGTAGACCATTGCCCAAAGATGCCGGCCTTCCTCCACATTCACCTGGAACAGGTTGCGCAGGTCATAGAGGCTGGGCGCGGTGGCGCCGAGATGGCGCTGCTGCTCCACGCTCGCCGGTTCGGTGTCGCCCTGGATCACCAGCAGCCGGCGCAGCATGGCGCGGTATTCGCCCGGCACCTCCTGCCATGCCGGCTCGCCGCGATGCCGGCCGAACGGGATGCGGCGATCCTCCACCGCCGGGGCGAGCAGGATGCCCCATTTGTAGTCCGGCATGCGCACGAAGCCGAACTTCGCCCAGCCCGACGGATCGACGCTGACCGCGGTGCGCAGATAGACGAGCGCATCGTTGAAGCCGTCCGGCCCGCGAACTTTCCACCAGTCGATATAGCCGGGGTGCCACGTCTCCAGCGCCTTGCGCACCCGCGCATCGCCGGCCAGCCCGACATTGTTGGGGATCAGCCCGTCGTAATCGACATTCAGCCCATCCGGCATTGCACCCTCCCGCCGTGCGGCGTCACACCCGTTCGCGGTCGTATTCCGGTTTCAGCCCGCTGCCGTAGCGCTTCAGCGCGCCCGCTTCGCCGACCGCGCTCGGCCGCTGGAACACCCAGTTCTGCCACGCGGTCAGCCGGCCGAAGATGCGCGTCTCCATCGTCTCCGGTCCGGCGAAGCGCAGGTTCGCCTCCATCGCGGTCAGCGCATCGGGCGAGAAACTCGCGCGCTCCTCCAGCAGGATCCGCACCTCGTCGTCCCAGTCGAGCGCGTCGTGAACGACCGTGACGAGACCGAGCGCAAGCGCCGCCTCGGCGTCCAGCATGCGCCCCGCCGCCGCCTCGGCGCGCGCGACGCTGTCCGGCTCGCCGAGGAAGCGCGTTTGCAGCCGCGTCAGCCCGTTCGACATCGGGTAGTCGCCGAAATTGCACGTGCTGACTGCCAGCGCGGCGGTTGCCGACATCACCGCACGGTCGGCGGCGAAGGCCAGCTCGGCGAGCGTCCCGGCGAAGCAGCTTTCCGCCTCGATCAGCGCGATCAGGCTGCGCGAGGTGAGGTCGAGGCGCTTGAACGTGCGCTTCAGCAGCAGGCGGATTTCGCGCACCAGCCAATCGTCGCGATGGGCCGCCAGCAGCGCATCGGCCGCCAGCACGCGCGCCGGGTCGCCGAGGGTGCGCAGCACGATCAGGCCGAGTTCGGGTTCGTTGAAGCGCAGATGCAGGATCGCGTCGTCCAGCTCGCGCGCCATCGCGAGCGGCCAGAATGCCGCGCCGGCGGCATGGATGCCGGCAAGGTCCGCCGGCAGGTCGGCCGGGCCGGTCACGGTGATGGTGGCGCGCCGCGCCGCGCGGTCGCAGTCGAGCCGGACATGGCGATACGCCACGCCGTCGGCGGTGAAGGCGCGTTCCAGCGGCGGCAGCGCGATGCCGCTTGCGTCCGCCGGCCGGTCGGACAGCGCCGCCAGTTCGCGCGCCCGCGCCGCCACCGTCTCCGCCCAGCGGGACGGCGGCACCGCCTCGTCCACCAGCCGCCACGCGACGGCGCGCTGGCCGCGCACGCCTTCCTCCAGCGAGCAGAACAAATCCGCCAGATCGCGGCGCACCCGCCGCTTGTCGGTCAGCCGCGTCAGCCCGCCGGTGCCGGGCAGCACCGCCAGCAGCGGCATTTCCGGCAGTGCCACGCTGCTGCGCTTGTCGTCGATCAGCATGATCCGCTCGGCGCAAGCCGCCAGCTCATAGCCGCCGCCCGCGCAGGCGCCGGACACGGCGGCGAGGTAGCGCTGCCCGCTTTCCGCCCCCGCCTCCTCGATCGCGCAGCGGGTCTCGTTGGTGAACTTGCAGAAATTCACCTTATGGCCGTGGGTCGCGCGGCCGAGCATGCGGATGTTGGCGCCGGCGCAGAACACGTTGTCCTTGCCGGAGCGCAGCACCACGCAGCGCACCTGCGGATGCTCGAAGCGCAGCCGCGTCACCGCGTCGGCCAGCTCGATATCGACGCCGAGATCGTACGAGTTGAGCTTCAGCTCGCAGCCCGGGAACAGGCTGGCCTCGGGGTCCACGTCCATCACCAGATCGGCGACCGGCCCATCCACCACGATGCGCCAGTGACGATAGCGGCCGGGCTCAGTCTGCACGTCGATGCGCTGCATGGACCGGCACTATAATGCAGCTTCCGAAGCCGGCAAGCGGCAGCGGCACTATGGTGCGGCCAGCCCCGCCCGCTTCAGGAACGCCCCGATCGCCGCGAGGGTCGCGTCCTCCGCCTCCAGATGCGGGGAATGCCCGACCCCGGGCAGGGTCAGCGCGGTCAGGTGCGGGGCCATCGCCCGCTCGGCCGCCGCGACCTGCGCGACGGTGCCGTACGGGTCGGCCAGGCCCTGGATCATCAGCGCCGGCACCCGGATGCCGGCGCTTTCCGCCAGGATGTCGAACGCCCGGAAGCCGGGATCGAGCCAGGCGCCGCACCAGCCGCCGAAGGCGTCGTCCACATGGTCGTGGTGTCGGGCGAGGCGGGCGCGCAGGTCGCCGCTGCGGTAGCGTTCCCGCGTCGCGGCAATGGCGGTGACGCAGATATCCTCGACGAGGAAGTGCGGCGCCAGCAGCACCAGCCCGCGCACCCGCGGGTCGTCATGGGTGCCGGCATAGCAGGCGGCGATGGTGCCGCCGTCGGAATGCCCGACCAGCACGCAGCGGCCGACCCCCGCCGCCGCCAGCACCGGGGCGAGCCGGTCGGCCGCCTCGATCTTCATGTAGTCGAGCGGCCAGGGCGGCGGGTTGCCGTCGGAGCGGCCATAGCCCGCGCGCGACCATGCGAACACGCCGCAGCCGGTCGCCGCGGCCAGCCGGGCGGGGAAGCCGCGCCACAGCCCGACCGATCCCAGCCCCTCGTGCAGCAGCACCAGCGTCGGCGCATCCTCGGCGGGCGGACCCCACCACGCGGCCTCCAGCCGGTGCCCGGCGGCGTGGAGATCGAAGCGGCGCGACGGTTCGGTCATGCCCCACGCTCCCGCCGGATCGCCACGCCGACGCGCCCGGCGCCGGTGCCGAGCTTGGTCACTTTGATCTCGGCGGCCTGCACGCGCGCATCCTCCAGCAGCAGGGCGGCGACGCGTTCGGCCAGCGTCTCCACCAGATCGACATGGCCGGCGGCGACCAGCATGCGGATGCCGTCGCTGATCAGGTCGTAGGAATACACGTCGCGCATGTCCCGCGGCGGGGCGGCGCTGCGCGGCGCCAGCTCCACCGTCACGTCGAAGCGCAGGCGCTGGCGCGCGCCCCGCTCATGCACGTAGGCGCCGATGCTGGCCGGCAGCGTCAGGCCGTGGACGAACACGCGGTCCGGTCCGGCCGCGGCCGGCGCGACCGGCGATGGCGGATCGGAGCGGGGGATCAGCGCGCGGATCAGCCGCACCCGCGCGCCGGAGAGCCGCCCGCCCGCGCACAGTGCGCCGCGGAAGCCCAGCAGGTCCGGCGCCAGCCGCAGCAGGCGCGGCACGTCCGGCGGTTCCAGCCCGCCGGCGAAGCCGCAGGACAGCCGGGCCGCCCGGCACAGGGCGACGAACCGCGCCAGCGTCGGCAGGTCGCACAGGCTGAGCAGCCGGCCGCGCCCCTTCTCGGCGGTGTCCAGCATCACGCCGGCGAACCCGGCGGCGGCCAGCGCCGGCAGCACGCCGAAATCCGGCGCGCGGTCGGCGAACAGGACGCCGATCACCCGTGCCCCCTGCGGCACCGAAGGCTCTGTCGCCGGCACCCGCACCCATGCCGCTCCGGCGGCCAGCAGCGGTGCCGCGGCGGCCAGACTGGCGGCGCTGGCGCCCAAATCCCGCCAGCCGGCCAGCCGCGCGGCGGTCGCGCGCAGCGCGACGGGATCGGCCTCGGCCAGTTCGATCAGGTCGGCGCCGCCGTCGCGCGCGATGGCGGCTTCGTCCGGACCGGTGACGCTGACGAGCATGCGGGTCATGGGGCGGCATGAAACGGAAAAACCCCGCGCCGCACAACGCCGCGCGCCGGGAGGCGGCCCTTGACGGCGGGCATGGGCGGGGGCGCAATGGCCACCGGAGGGTCACGCCCATGCCCGACGATGCCGCGCCCCGCGCCCCTGCCCGAATCCGCTTCGATTTCCGCACCGATGCCGGGGTGGCCGGGCGTGCCCGCATCGGCCTGGTGACGCTGGCGACCGACCACACGATCGAATACGAATTCCGCCGCATGCTGGCCGCGCCCGGCATCGGCCTCTATCACAGCCGCATCCACAACGCCGCGCAGATCACGCCGGAGACGCTGCGCGCGATGGACGGTGGCATCGGCACCGGGGCGGCGCTGATCCTGCCCGGCGAGCGGCTGGACGTGATGGCGTTCGGCTGCACCTCCGCGACCATCGTGCTGGGGGAGGCGGCGGTGTTCGCCCGCCTGCGCACCGGCCGGCCGGACGTGGCCTGCACCGCCCCGCCGACCGCCGCGGTCGCTGCGATGGCCGCGCTCGGCGCGCGGCGGATCGCGGTGCTGACGCCGTACCGGGACGAGGTGAACGACGCCGTTGCCGGCTTCCTCGCCGCGCGCGGGCTGGATGTCGTCGCCTTCGGCTCGTTCCTGGAGGATGACGACAACCGCGTCGCCCGCATCGACGCCGCCTCGATCCGCGCCGCCCTGCTCGCCCTCGGCGCCGCGCCGGGGGTGGAGGCGGTGTTCGTCAGTTGCACCAGCCTGCGCCTCGCCGAACAGGCCGCCGACCTGGAAGCGACGATCGGCCGACCGGTCACGTCGAGCAATCACGCGATGGCGTGGCACGCGCTGCGGCTGGCCGGGATCGGCGATGCCATGCCGCAGTTCGGCCGCCTGTTCACCCGCCCGATCGGCTGAACGGCGCCCCGTTCCGCCATTGCCGGCCTGCGGCAAACCCCGCACTATGGCGTGCAGGGAAGCCGCAACAGGGGGTGTCGGATGACAAGCGGTCGGGATCAGGGCGCGGGCCTATCGCGGCGTGGGCTGGTGGGGGCTTCGGCGGGGCTGGCGGCGCTGGCCGGCGTCGGTTTCGGCGGCCGCGGGGCGCAGGCGGCAGGCAAGGTGGTGGCGCTGGTCCATACCCAGGCGGCCGGCGACAACGGGCCGGTCGACAGCATGATCGCCCATCTGAAGAAGCTCGCCGCCGCCAAGGGGATGACGGCGCGCACCATCTACGCCTCC
>JAKAZX010000523.1 GCA_021826485.1 Pseudomonadota bacterium
AATACGACCGCACGGCTGGCGAACTGATCAGCCGCAAGGCCGGTCTCGCCTATCCGATCCGCGACGGCATCCCGATCATGCTGCCCGAGGAGGCGCGGCCGCTGGAGCCGGGCTGATGCCAACCCCGACCGAAATCCGCCTGAACCGCAGCGAACGGCGCCTGTCCGTCACCTTCGACGACGGCATGCGCTATGAGCTGCCCGCGGAACTGCTGCGCGTGGAAAGCCCGAGCGCGGAAGTGCAGGGCCACAGCCCGGCCGAGCGCCGCACGGTCGCCGGCAAGCGGCATGTCGGCATCACCGCGGTCGAGCCGGTCGGCCAGTACGCGGTGCGGCTGGTGTTCGATGACGGGCACGACAGCGGCATCTTCTCCTGGGACTTCCTGTACGCGCTGGGCCGGGCGCAGGACCGGCGCTGGCGGGAGTATCTGGCGGCGCTGGCCGAAAAGGGGCTCAGCCGCGATCCGTGACGGTGACGGCGGTGAGGCCGGCGGCGAGCACCATGCGCAGATCGGCGGCGGCGAGGGCGATGCAGCCGAGCGTGGGGGCGTAATCGTCGCGCGCGACGTGCAGGAAGATCGCCGAGCCGCGGCCGCGCACCGCCGGCGCGTCGTTCCAGCCGAGCACGCCGACGATGTCGTACAGCCCGTCGGCCCGCCACAATTCCTCGCAGCGCGCCGGGTGCGGCAGGCGGACCATGCGGTTGTAGTCGGGGTGGCCGGGATCATCGCACCAGCCGTCGCCCGGCCCGATCGGCTCGCGCGGCACCGCGGCGCGCGGCACCGCTCCGCGATCCGCGCGGTACAGCACGCGGCGCAGCGGCAGGCGGCCGAGCGGCGTCGCGCCGTCGCCCTCGGCCTTGTCGGCCCGCACCCCGCCGCGCCCGAGCGCCGCGCGCAGGATGCGCGTCCCGAGCACGAAGCGGCCGTCGGGATGGACCAGCGCTTCCATGCCCGCGGTCAGCCCAGATAGGCTTCGCGCACGCGCGGATGCCCCGCCAGGGCCGCGGCAGTGTCCGCCAGCACGATCTCTCCGTGCTCCAGCACGTAGCCGCGATCCGCCACCGACAGGGCGAGGGCGGTATTCTGTTCCACCAGCAGCATGGTCAGCCCGTCCCGACGCACCTGATCCAGCCGGGCGTATACGTCCTCGGCGATCAGCGGCGCCAGGCCCAGGGAGGGTTCGTCCAGCAGCAGCAGGCGCGGCCGTGCCATCAGCGCGCGCCCGACCGCCAGCATCTGCTGCTCCCCGCCCGACAGCGACCAGCCGTACTGCCGATGCCGCTCGGCAAGCCGGGGGAACAGGGCGAACACCCGTTCCAGCTCGGCGGCGGCGGAGCCGCCGGCGCGGCGCCAGCCGGCGGTGGCCACCAGCAGGTTCTCCTGCACCGTCAGGCCGGGGAAGATGCGCCGCCGTTCCGGCACATGGGCGATGCCGAGCCGCGCCCGGCGGTCCGGGGCGATCCCGTCGAGACTGTCCCCGGCCAGCAGCAGCCGGCCCGCGCGCGGCCGCACGAGGCCGGAGATGGTCCGCAGCAGGGTGGTCTTGCCCGCCCCGTTGGCGCCGAGCAGGGCGACGCACTCCCCGGCCTCGACACGCAGGCTGACGCCGCGCAGCGCCGCCACCGGGCCGTAGGCGACGGACAGGTCCTCACACGCCAGCATGGGCGCTCCGGCGTCCCAGATAGGCTTCCACGACCGCGGCATCGCCCCGCACCTCGTCCGGCGTGCCGCTGGCGATGCGGCGGCCGAAATTCAGCACCGTGATCCGGTCGGCCAGCCGCATCACCAGCCCCATGTTGTGCTCGATCAGCAGGATCGACATGCCGTCCCGGCGCAGCGACTGGATGAGCTGGGCGAGTTCCGCGACCTCGGCGGCATTCAGGCCGGCGGCCGGCTCATCGAGCAGCAGCAGCTTCGGGCCGCCGATCAGCGCGCGGGCGATCTCCAGCCGCCGCTGGCTGCCATAGGGCAGGGTGCCGACATCGCGCCCCGCCTGGTCCGCCATGCCGAGCAGGCCGAGCAGTTCGCGGGCGCGGGCGGCCATGCCCGCTTCCTCGGCGCGGAAGCGCGGGCTGCGTAGCAGCGCGGCGGCGACGCTGCCGCGGAACCGGCCATCGGCGCCGACCAGCACGTTCTCCAGCACCGTCAGGCGATGGAACAGCCGGCCGTTCTGGAAGGTCCGCACCATCCCGGCGCGGGCCACCAGATGCGCCGGCCGGCCGGCCAGTTCGGCGTCGTCCAGCCGGATGCTGCCCGCGCTCGGCCGCAGGGCGCCGGACAGCAGGTTGACGGTGGTGCTCTTGCCGGCGCCGTTCGGCCCGATCAGCGCCAGGATGCCGCCGCGCGGCACATCGAGATCGAGCGCATCGACCGCCAGCAGCCCGCCGAACCGGCAGGACAGACCGCGCACGCGCAGGATGGCATCCACGTCAGGCATGCCGCGTCCGCCGCAGCCGGCTGAGCGCGCCGGCCAGTCCGCCGGGCATCAGCACCAGCACCAGCAGCACCAGCACGCCGAACACGCTGAGATAGGCGGAGCCGACGAAGCGCAGC
>JAKAZX010000524.1 GCA_021826485.1 Pseudomonadota bacterium
ATCCATCTGGCGCCGAAGGAGCGTGTCAACCTGTATGTAGAGGCGCGCTGCACGCCTGCCGCGGGGGCGCTGCCGCCACCGCCGGAATCCTTCTTCATCGGCATGCGCGATGCCCGCCGCGCGCTGCGCCACGCCGCCGGCCGCGCCACCGCGATCGAGACCGGCAATGAGATCTTCAACGAGGCGGTCCGCCGCTCCGTCTCCGACCTCTACATGCTGATGACGGATACCGATCTCGGCGCCTATCCCTATGCTGGGATTCCCTGGTATTCGACCGCATTCGGCCGCGATGCGCTGATCACCGCGCTGATGATGCTGTGGCTCGATCCCGCGGTCGCGCGCGGCGTGCTGCGCTACCTCGCCGCCAACCAGGCGACCGCGTTCGATCCCGACGCCGATGCGGAACCCGGCAAGATCCTGCACGAAGTGCGGCACGGCGAGATGGCGGAGCTGAAGGAAGTGCCGTTCCGCCGCTATTACGGCAGCGTCGATGCGACGCCGCTGTTCGTCGTGCTGGCCGGCGCCTATCTCGACCGCACCGGCGATCTCGCGACGCTGCGCGAATTGTGGCCGCATATCTCGGCGGCGCTAGCCTGGATCGACACGCATGGCGACCGCGACGGCGACGGCTTCGTCGAATACCACCGCATGACGCAGACCGGGCTCGCCAACCAGGGCTGGAAGGACAGCCACGACTCGATCTTCCACGCTGATGGCCGCATGGCGGAAGGTCCGATCGCGCTGGTCGAGGTGCAGGGCTATGTCTATCGCGCGCGCTGCGCCGCGGCGCGGATCGCCGACGCGCTGGGGGATGCCGCGCATGCCGGGCGGCTCCGCGCGCAGGCCGAGTCGCTGCGCGGGCGCATCACCCGGGCGTTCTGGTGCGACGAAATCGGCACCTTCGCGCTCGCGCTGGACGGCGCGAAGCAGCCCTGCCGCGTGCGCAGCTCGAATGCCGGGCATCTGCTGCTGGCCGGCGCGGCCGAGCCGGCGCATGCCGCCAGCGTCGCCGAGCAGTTGCTGGGCAGCGCCTTCTTCTCCGGCTGGGGCATCCGCACCATCGGCACGGGCGAGTCGCGCTACAACCCGATGTCGTACCACAACGGCTCCGTCTGGCCGCACGACAATGCGCTGATCGGCATGGGCTTCGGCGAATACGGCCTGCGGCGGGAGGCAGCGCGCGTGCTGGACGGGCTGTTCGAGGCCGCCACCTATATCGACCTGCGCCGCCTGCCGGAGCTGTTCTGCGGCTTCCCGCGCCGCCGCGGCCAGGGGCCGACCTTCTACCCGGTCGCCTGCGTGCCGCAGGCGTGGTCGGCGGCGACGCTGCTGGCGCTGGTGCAGGCCTGCCTCGGCATCGGGTTCGACCCGGCGCGCCGCACCGTCTGCTTCGACCGGCCGGTGATGCCCGGCTTCACCGACCGCATCAGGCTGACCGGGCTCGCGGTGGGCGGCGCCCGCATCGACGTGCTGGTGGAAGGCCACGGCGAGGCGGTGTCGGCCACCGTCCTCAGCCGCAGCGGCGATATCCGGACGGTGGTGACGAGCTGACCGGCGCTACCCGGCGCGGCGCAGCCGCCGGTGCTGCCAGACGAAGGCGATGGCCGCCACCCCGGTCACGAACGCGCCAAGGCCGAGCGGCTCGGAAACCGCGGCGCCCGAGCCCGAGAGCGACAGGGACGGCAGCAGCACGAACATGCTCCCCACTGGGCCGGTCAGCAGCATGCCGACCGCGCTGTCAGCCGCGCTGGTGAGGCCGGCGAAATCGTGAGTGTAATAAGCACTTACACCACTCAGGTAGCTGGTAGACTGCTCGAACCCGCTGACGCTCGATACAAAGTCGAGCACGGTGTAGCGGCCGCTGAACAATTGCGGGCCGTACAGGGTAAACCCGCTGAACACGATCGGGGAGGCGAATGCCGCGCCCGTCAGGCCAAGCAGGGCAAAGGCGAACGCATTCGCCAGCACCACGATCCAACGCCGCATCGCCGTCTCCCCGTTCGGTCCGGAGAATAGGCTGGCGCAATCCGACTGGTTTGGCAATAGTCTGGGTCCCCTCCCCTTCGCCCAGCCGTGCAGGACCCGATGCCCGCTCTGAACCGTACCACCCTCACCCTGCTGGCGCCGCTGGCCGGCGCCGCGCTGATCTGGGCGGCAGACCTTGCCTGGGCGGCGGGGGCCGGACTGCGCGTCGCCGGCCTCGGCGGGCTGGCCGCTTCGGTGCTGCTGCTGCTGGTCAACCTGCTGTTCTATCGCCGCCGCGCGGCCGGCGACCGGGCGGCGGAGCTGGTGTTCGGCTTCGCGCTGTTCCTGGCGCTCACCACCGGCACCGGGCTGATGAGCTATCTGGCCGCCACCATCGGCCGCCCCTGGGCGGACCCCTGGCTCGCCCGCAGCGATGCCGCGCTGGGCTTCGACTGGCTCGCCTGGTACCGGCTGGTGCAGTCGCATCCGCTGCTGCACCACCTGCTCGCCGCCGCCTATGCCAGCATGATCCCGCAGGTCACGCTCTGCCTGTTCGCCTTCCCGCTCGTCGGCATGGGCGCGCGCAA
>JAKAZX010000067.1 GCA_021826485.1 Pseudomonadota bacterium
GCCCGACAGCGCCTGCAGCAGATTGTTGAAGTCGTGCGCCACCCCGCCGGTGAGCTGGCCGACCGCCTCCATCTTCTGCGCCTGCACCAGCTTGGCCTGCAGGCCGGCGCGCTCGGTGATGTCGCGTGCCTCGGCGACCAGCAGGGTGACGGCCCCGGTCTCGTCGCGCACCGGCTTGAGCGAGAAGTCGAAAGTGGCAAGCCGGCCGGCGCGGTCGAACATGTGCGTCTCGTGCCGCACGAAGTCACCGGCGGCGGCGGCGGCCAGACGCTCCTTCAGCTTGGCGACGGCGCGCTTCTTGTTGCGCCACTGGCCGATGTCCCAGAACGGGCGCCCGATATAGTCCGCATCGGTGCCGCCGAGGAAATCCAGCGCGCTGCGGTTCAGCTCCAGCACCGCGCCGTCGCGGTCCAGCAGGCCGGTGATCTGGAACACGCTGTCGAAGATGCCGCGGAACCGCCGTTCGCTGTCGCGCAGCGCCACGGTGCGGTCGGCGACTTCGCGCTCCAGCGCGGCGGCCCGGTCGAACTGTTCGGTCACGTCGTGCATCACGCCGACGATGCGCAGCGGCGCGCCGCCAGAGGCATGGCTGACCACGGCGCCGCGCTGCGAAACCCAGCGCCAGCCGCCCGCCGGATCGCGGAACCGGTAGGTGCTGACCAGCGACTGCGCGGTGCCGGCCAGCAGCGCCCGCAGCGCGGCGGCGCGGGCGGCCCGGTCCGCCGGGTGGATGCCGGCGAGCCAGCGGTGCCAGCGTGCATCACCGCGCGCCAGCCACACCCCCGCCGGCAGCAACCCCCGCGACAGGACGGCCGCACGATGATCGAGCCAGACGCGATCATGACTAACATCGATCTCATAAACCGAGACATCCGCCGCCGTGAGCGCCAGATGCAGCCGCGCCTCGCTCTCGACCAGCGCCGCGCGCGTGAGGTCCGCCGAACCCAGCGCGTCCCGCAGCGCCGCCTCCCGCTGCTGCTGTGCGGCGGCGAGAGCGTTCAGCGCATCGCCGAGACGGGCGAACTCCACCGCTTCCGCGGCGGGCTTCGCGCGGGCGGTAAAATCGCCGCGCCGCAGCCGCTCGGCCACCCGCAGCAGCCGGGACACCGGCCGGCGAACCAGCGCCTCCATGCCGGCCAGGGTGAAGGCAACCGCGGAGGCGGCACCGAGGCCCATCAGCCAGACGCTGTCCTCGCCGCGGCCTTTCCCCAGGGAATCGAGCCCCACATCGATGACCAGCGCGGCGACGACGAGGAGCATCAGACGAGAAAACAGATTCCTCATCACACTCGTCCCCGGGAGACTACGTTCTGCTCAAGCACACCCACAGGGTCGTGAAGTTCCGGCATCGATGTTCACAATTCCTTGAGCCCGAATCCTGGCCCCGGCATGTCGCGGCGTTTGATTTAGGCACATAACACGGTGAACGCACAACCATTGCATTTAAGTGCGTTTATCGAGCCATACGGGCGCGAACATCCGCAGCGGTGATTCCCGCCGCCCGCAACTTGCGCAGACTCGCGGCATGGGTCCGCTTGGCGAGTCGTTGTCCTGTCTCGTCTGTTAGCAAGCCGTGATGCGCATAGAGTGGGCTCGGCCAATGGAGCAGGGCCTGCAGCAAACGATGAATGTGGGTCGCGGGGCGCAGATCAGTGGCCCGGGTAACAAGCGTGATACCCTGCACGGCGTCGTCGTGGGTCACACAGACGTGATAGCTGCCAAGCGTGTCCTTGCGCCCCAGCACCACGTCGCCGAACGGTGCCGGGTCGCAGCGGATCGGCGGTTCCCCCTCCTCCGTCACGAACAGCGGCCCGGGGAGCGTGGCGAGGGCAGCCACCATGTCGAGCCGCAGCGCGTGCGGGTGGCCGGCGGCCAAGCGGGCGGCCCGCTGGTCGGCGGACAGCAGTCGGCAGGTGCCCGGGTAGCGCGGCCCGTCCGGCCCGTGCGGGGCGGCGGCGGACGCGGCCACTTCGTGCGCGATATCCGCGCGGGTGCAGAAGCAGGGATAGAGCAGGCCACGCGTGGCCAGCCGGTCGAGCACCGTGGCATAGTCGGCCAGATGCTGTGACTGCACGCGCACCGGCCCGTCCCAGTCCAGGCCGAGCCATTCCAGGTCCTCCAGGATGGCGGCGGCGAATTCGGGACGGCAGCGGGCAGGATCGATGTCCTCGATGCGCAGCAGGAACCGTCCGCCCGCCTCCCGCGCCCGCCGCCAGGCGGTCAGCGCGGCATAGGCATGGCCGAGATGCAGATGCCCGGTCGGGCTGGGAGCGAAACGGGTGGTCGGCGGATTCATGACGCGCCGGTGAATCTCCGGCCAACAGCTTGCGGCACCGCGCGGCGCGATGCCATAAGACTCGCGGTTCGCGCGCGCCAGCCTCGCCTCTGCCCGCGACCGACGCGGAACGACGGGGGCGTTGCTTGCCGGATGGCGGTCAACATTTTCCTGCGCTGGTTCTGAACGCGGATTTCCGCCCGCTGTCCTATTTCCCGCTTTCGGTCTGGGCGTGGCAGGACGCTGTCAAGGCCGTGTTCCTCGACCGCGTCAGCGTGCTGAACGAATACGAGGCGGAAGTCCGCTCCCCCAGCCTGACCATGCGGCTGCCGAGCGTGATCGCGCTGAAGGATTATGTGCCCGCGGCGCGCAAGCCGGCGTTCACCCGGTTCAACGTGTTCCTGCGCGACGCCTTCGCCTGCCAGTACTGCGGGGAGCGCGAGCCGGCGCCGGACCTGACCTTCGACCACGTGATCCCGCGAAGCCGCGGCGGCCGGACCACGTGGGAGAATGTCGTCACCGCCTGCGCCGTCTGCAATCTGCGCAAGGGCAACCGGCTGCCGCGGGAATGCCACATGTTCCCCCGCCATCGGCCGTGCCAGCCCTCCACCTGGGAACTGCAGGAGAACGGACGCGCCTTCCCGCCCAACTATCTGCATGAAAGCTGGCGCGACTACCTGTACTGGGACAGCGAACTGGAAAGCTGAGCGCCGCGGCGCCGTCAGATGCGCTCGCTCGCGGCGATCGCGGCGCGGCAGCCGGCCTTGATCAGCCGCGTCATCAGCCGGTAGCCGGGCGCCTGCTCCGCCTGGTTGGCAAGGCCGATGTCGCGGTGCTCCAACTCCTCCGCCCGGAACGTCTCGATCGTGCCGCGCAGCTCCGCCTCGTCGTCGCCGAGGCGAGCGGCCTGCGCCGCGTAATGCGCGTCGATCGCCTCCTCCACCGCCACGGTGCACGCCATCGCCGCGCGCGGGCCGAGCGCCGCGGTGGCGGCGCCCAGCGCGAAGCCGGCAAGGTGCCAGAGCGGCAGCAGCGCGGTCGGCCGCACCCGGCGCTCCGCCACCAGTTCGGCGAACCGGTCCAGGTGCTGCTGCTCCTGGGCCTGCATGTGGCGCAGCACCGGCCCGTGCGGGCCGCGTCCCAGCACGGCAAGCTGACCCTGATAGATGCGGCGGGCACCGTATTCGCCGGCATGGTCCACCCGGATCATGCGCGCCACCGCCGCCGCCGCGGTCGGATCGCCCGGCAGGCGGGGGGCAAGGGTGTCGTCCATCGGTCAGTGCCTCCTGCGGCTCGCGGCGAGAAAGGTGGCGACGGCGGCGGAGAACGCCAAGGCATAGAGCAGGTTCAGCTCGGCGAAGGACAGCGGCAGGGCAGGCACCGGGTAGACCCCCTCGTCGCAAGGCTTGGACGGGCGGGCCGGCATGTGGCGCAGCCGGTCGGCGATGCTGCCGCTGCCCAGCCGCGGGGCCGCGCATTCCGGCAGCGGGCTGGGCCAGGCCTGGAACTCCACCCCGACATGCACGCCCGCCGCCGCCACCTCGGCCAGGCCGACCAGCAGCACCAGCGCGAGCATCGCGCGCCGCAGCCCGCGCGGCAGCAGCAGCCCGACCACCGCAAGCCCGATCGCCACCCGGTACGGCCAGCGCTCGACCAAGCAGAGCGGACAGGGCACGAGGCCGCCATACCATTCCGCGGCGAAGGCGACGCCGAGCGCCAGCCCGGCCCCCAGGCCAGCCAGGACGAGGCCGAAGCGGCTCGATTGCAGGACCATACCAGCGATATGACCGGGGTTGCCGGGGCGGGCAAGTTGCGGGTCATCAATACGGCCGGCTAGTCTGCCATTCCGCGAGGATGGAGGAGGACGCCATGCTGCGACTATGGGGCCGCACCAACTCCTCGAACGTCATGAAGGTGCTCTGGCTGCTCGACGAGCTCGGCCTCGGCTACGAGCGGATCGACGCCGGCGGCAGTTTCGGGCGCACCGAGGCGGCGGCCTACCGCGCCATGAACCCGCTCGGCCTCGTGCCGACGCTGGAGGATGACGGGTTCGCGTTGTTCGAGAGCAACGCCATCCTGCGCTACCTGTGCAGTGCCCATGCGCCCGGCAACCCGCTCTATCCGCGCGAGGCGAAGCCACGTGCCGTGGTGGATGCCTGGCTCGACTTCCAGCAGACCGCGTTGAACCGGCCGCAATCGGTGGTGTTCGGCGGTCTCGTGCGCACCCCGCCGGCAGAGCGCGACAATGCCGCGATCTCGGCGGCGATGACGGAGGCGGGGCGCATCTGGGGGCTGCTGGATGCGCGGTTGGCCGGCCAGCCCTATGTCGCCGGAGACGGGCTGACGATCGCCGACATCGCCTTCGGCCCGCATGTCCACCGCTGGTTCGCCATGCCGATCGCCCGGCCGGACTGCCCGCATCTGCACGCCTGGTACGAACGCCTGATGGGCCGTCCCGCCTACCGCACCCATATCGCGCAGCCGCTGAGCTGAGCGGTCAGCCAGGCGCCGCCCGCGCCTGCTCCTCCGCCACCAGCTCCTTGCGGGACAGCTTGCCGATCATGGTGTGCGGCAGCGTCGTGCGGATTTCCACCTCGCGCGGCAGTTCGATGCGCGACACCATCTGCGCCAGGAAGTCGCGCAGATCCTCCGGCGTCGCAGCCTGGCCCGGCCGCAGCGTGACGAACGCCTTGGGCGCCTGGCCGCGATAGGCATCGGGCACGCCGATCACCACCGCTTCCGCCACCGCGGGATGCTCGTACAGCGCATCCTCCAGCACGCGCGGATAGACGTTGTAGCCGCTGCACAGGATCACGTCCTTCAGTCGGTCGGTGACGTGCAGATAGCCGTCGGCGTCGAGATGCCCGACATCGCCGGTGCGCAGGGCGCCGTCCACGAAGGCGCCGGCGGTGTCCGCGTCGCGCTGCCAGTAGCCGCGCATCACCTGGGGGCCGCGGGCACAGATCTCCCCACGCTCGCCGGGCGGCAGCACCCGCCGCGGATCGGCGAGATCGCGGATTTCGATCGTCGTGCCGGCCAGCGGCACGCCGACCGAGCCGTCCTTGATGCGCCCGTCTGGGGGATTGCAGGCCAGCACCGGCGACGCCTCGGTCAGCCCGTAGCCTTCGACGAGCTTGCAGCCGGTCAGCCGCTCGAACCGCGCGCGCACCTCCGTCGGCAGCGGCGCGCCGCCGGAAATGCAGGCGCGCAGGCTGGAAATGTCCATGCGCCGGTGTTCGGCGGCGGCGGCGATCGCGGCATAGAGCGTCGGCACGCCGTGCAGCACGGTCGGCCGGTCACGCTGCAGCGCACGCATCACGCGGGCGATCTCGAACCGCGGATGCAGCAGCAGTTCGGCGCCGATCGCGATGCCGCAGTTCATCACCGCGGTCATGGCGAAGACATGGAAGAACGGCAGCACGCCCAGCACCCGCTCCTGCCCCGGGCGCAGGCTGGGCATATGGGCGGCGACCTGCTGGGCGTTGATGCTGACATTGGCGTGGGTCAGCATCGCGCCCTTGGGGACGCCGGTGGTGCCGCCGGTGTATTGCAGCACCGCGACCTCCCCGGGATCGAGCGGCACCGGGTCGGGCGGGGCGTCCGCGGCGATCAGGTCGGCATGGCGGACGATGCGCGGATCGGCGGCGGGTCGCGCCATCTGCCGCCGCCTGAGCAGGCGGAACAGCGCCGCCTTCGAGGGCGGCAGCACGCCGGCCATGGGACAGATCACCACGCGGTGCAGACCGCCGCCCTGCGCCGCTTCCAGCACCTTGTCGCAGATCATCGCCAGATCGGACACCACCATGACAGTGGTGTCGGAATCGGCGATCTGCAGGCGTAGCTCCCGCGCGACATAGAGCGGGTTGAAATTCACCACCGTCGCGCCGGCCGCCAGGGCGGCGTAGTAGAACACCACCGAATAGGGCGTGTTCGGCAGGCACAGGCCGACCCGGTCGCCCCTGCCGACGCCGAGGTCCTGCAGGCCCCGTGTCGCGCGGGCCACCCAGGCGGCCAGCGCCGCATAGGTCCAGCGGCGCCCCATGAACTCCATCGCCGGATGCAACGGAAAGCGTGCGGCCGCCCGTTCCAGCAGGACCGGGACAGGAACGGCGGAGATCGCCCCGTCCGGCGGGACATCGCGGCTTGCCGTCGCCAGCATGGGCAGGTTTCTAACCCTTTGGGTATATGATTGACGTATACGGAAAGATGATCGCCACCCTGTCGCCTGTCAAGGCGGCGGCAGAAGGCGGCGGGAGGGCATGCGCCGCTGACATAAACGTGAATTCAACGAGTGCATTTACGAACTTAGAGGTTGCAAATTCGTCCCAATCCCGCAATACTGCCGCCCGTCGGGTGAGGTTCGGGGAGTACGACATGATCCGGCTGGCAGCGGCGATTGCGGTGAGCGGCCTGCTGGCGATGGCTGCCTCGGGCGCGTCCGCGCAGTTGCTGGATCCCGCGACGCTGCATGTCGGGCCCGGCTGGGACACGAAATGCGCGACCGGCGGCTGCCCGCTCTATCAGGGCACCGAGCTGAACGGCTATCACGGCGGCACGCTGGACATCTACCAGAACAGCGCCGGCGCGGCGGCGCTGAATACGCCCGACCTGCTGATCCTCGGCGTTCCCAACGTCGATGCGCAACTGACCAGCACGCTGGCCGGTTCCGCGCTCGGCGAATGGTATCCGTCGGCGACCACCGGCCCGGGCGTCAGCCTCGGGTCGCTGACGGTCGCGCCCACGGTGTACGGGCTGAGCAAGTACAGCAACGCCGCGACCGGGCTGTATGGCGTCATGTCCTCGGGGCAGGAGGTTTATTCCTTCCTCGGCCTGTCGGGGGATCATTCCAACAGCTACACCAACTGGTACGGCGCCGATTCGACGCTGTTCCCCTCCCTGTCCTCCACCTCCGGCTTCGACATTTACGTGTTCGGCCTGAACACGACGAAATCGACGCCGTTCAGCGGCAACAAGCTGCTGAACGTCGCCTTCAAGGGCAACCTGCCGCAGGGCACGTTCGCGGTGGCGTACGGGCAGACCAACAAGCTGGCCTACACCACCCCGTTCACCGAGGCCGGCGTCCGCGTGCCGGAACCGGCCAGTCTGACGCTGCTGGGCAGCGCGCTGGCCGGACTGGCGCTGATCCGCAGGCGGCGCCGGCGCGGCGGCGACTGAGCCACCGGATCAGGGGCGCAGCAATCCCACCAGACGCTCCGCCTCCGCCACGATCGGGTCGGCGATTGCGGCGGCGCGGGCCGCACCCTGGCGCAGAACCGCATCGATCGCGCCCGGATCGGCCAGCCAGCGCCGCGTTTCCGCCGCGATCGGGGCAAGATGCGCGATCAGGCGTTCGGCCAGCGCCTCCTTGAACGCACCGAAGCCCTTGCCGCCATGCTCGGCCAGCACGCCGGCGAGATCGCTGTCCGCCAGCGCGGCGTAGATGCCGACCAGGTTGCGCGCCTCCGCCCGGCCCTCCAGCCCGGCCGGCGCCTCCGGTAGCGGATGCGGGTCGGTCTTGGCCCGGCGGATCTTCTGCGCGATCGCGTCGGCATCGTCGGTCAGGTTGATGCGGCTCTGGTCCGACGGGTCGGACTTGCTCATCTTCTTGGTGCCGTCGCGCAGGCTCATCACCCGCGCCGCCACACCCATTATCACCGGCTCGATCACCGGGAAGAAATCGACGCCGTAATCGTGGTTGAATTTCTGCGCGATGTCGTTGGCGAGTTCGAGATGCTGGCGCTGATCGTCGCCCACCGGCACGCGCGAGGCCTTGTAGGCCAGGATGTCGGCGGCCATCAGGTTGGGATAGACGAACAGGCCGGTGGAGACATTCTCCCGGTCCTTGCCGGCCTTGTCCTTGAACTGCGTCATGCGGTTGAGCCAGCCCATGCGGGCGACGCAGTTGAAAATCCAGGCCAGCCGCGCATGGGCGTGGACGGCCGACTGGTTGAACAGGATGTGCCGGTCGGCATCGATCCCGCAGGCCAGCAGGCTCGCCGTCATCTCCCGCGTCTGGGCGGCAAGCTGCTTCGGGTCCTGCCAGGTGGTCAGCGCGTGCAGATCGACCACGCAGTAGATGCAGTCGTGCCGGTCCTGCAACGCGACCCAGTTGCGCATCGCGCCGAGATAGTTGCCGAGCTGCGGAACGCCGGAAGGCTGGATGCCGGAGAAGACGAGCTGCATGGGACGCCTGGACCGATGAGGAAGGGCGCCGTTTTCCGGTCCGCGGCGGCGCCGGTCAACCCTGCACGGGAGCCGGGCGGCGGCGGCGCAGCAGGCGGCGCGCAACCTCCTGCACGCTGAACGCACCCAGCACCTGCCCGGCGATGCCGTAGGCGGCCATGCCGCCGCCCACCAGCAGCACCAGGCCGAGCCAGCGCAGCCCATGCCCGCCGCCGGTGTCCAGCGCCGCATAGACGCTGCCCTGCATCGCCCACAGCACGCCGACCATCACCCCGCTCGCCGCCAGCATCCGCACCACCCGCCGCCGCAGCACCGCATCGGCGGCGAAATGGCCGCGCCGGTGCAGGATCACCCCCAGCGCCGCCACATTGCCCCAGGCCGCGATGGTGGAGGCGATCGGCGGGCCGAGATGCTGCAACGGCCCCATCAGCAGCAGGTTGAGCACCAGATTGAGCACCACCGCGGCGGTGCCGATCTTCACCGGCGCCGCCGTGTCGCCGCGCGCGAAGAACGCCGGCACCAGCACCTTCACCAGCACGAAGGCGGGCAGCCCGGCCGCATAAGCGGCCAGCGCCTCGGCGGATTTCAGCACCGCCGGGGGGGCGAAGGCGCCGCGGCCGAACAGCACGGCGATGATCGGCACGTCGCAGACCATCAGCGCCAGCGCCGCCGGCAGCGTCAGCAGCAGGGCGTATTCGATGGCGCGGTTCAGCGTCACCACCGCGTCGCGCGGCGCGCCACCCGCCACCTGCCGCGACAGCGTCGGCAGCAGTGCCGTGCCGACCGCGGCCCCGATCGTGCCGAGCGGAAGCTGGTTCACCCGGTCCGCGTAATACAGGACGGAGACGGTGCCGGGCGGCAGCAGGCTGCCGATGATGACGTCCACCGACAGGTTGAGCTGCGTCACCCCCGCCCCCAGCAGCCCCGGCGTCATGCGCCGCAGCAGCAGCCGCACCTGCGGTGTCAGGCGCGGCCGGGGGAGCGGAATATGCACCCCGGCCCGCCTGACCGCCCAGGCCACCATGCCGAGCTGGAGCACGCCCGACACAGCGACCCCGAGCGCCAGCGCGTGCCCCGCCGTCGGCACGACGCCTGACAGGCCGAGCATGAAGGCGATGGTGGCGAGATTGTACAGCACCGGGGCCGCGGCGGCGGCGGCGAAACGGTCCAGCCCGTTGAGCACGCCCGAAACCAGCGCGGTCAGGCAGATCAGCGGCATGTAGGGGAAGGCGATCCGGCTGAGCGTCACGGCAAGCTGGAACTTCGCCGGGATGGCGGAAAATCCGGGCGCGATCACCGCCAGCACCTGCGGCATGAAGATTTCCGCGAGCACGGTCAGGCCGAACAGCCAGAACGCCATGACCGAGGCCGCCTGGCCGGCGAACCGGGCCGCCGCCGGCCGCCCTTCTGCGGTCATGACGGCGGAGAAGGCGGGTACGAAGGCGGCGTTGAAGGCGCCCTCGCCGAACAGGCGGCGGAACAGGTTGGGCAGCCGGTTGGCGACGAAGAATGCATCCGCGACCGGCCCGGCGCCGAGCAGCGCGGCGATCAGGATGTCGCGCGCGAAGCCGAGCAGGCGGCTGACCATCGTCCAGCCGCCGACCGTGAGGATGCCGCGGACCATGCGCTCCCTTAAACCACCAGCGACGCGCGCGGCTACTCGTCCGTCAGCCGGCGGGCCAGCAGGGCGGCAATGGCCTGCGCCATCGTGATCCGTCCGCCGAGCACGCCCGCCACCGCCGCCGCGACCGGCACGGCAACGCCGTGACGCAGCGCGCGGGCGACCAGAGCCGGGGCGGTCGCCACCCCCTCGGTAACGGCGGAGCGGCCGGCCAGGATGTCCGCCGGTTGCGCCCCGCGCCCCAACGCCAACCCGAAACTATAGTTGCGGCTGGCCGGGGAGGTGCTGGTCAGCAGCAGGTCGCCGAGGCCCGACAGGCCCGCCACCGTGTCCGCCTGCCCGCCCAGCGCGACCGCGAGGCGGGACAGCTCGGCGATGCCGCGGGTGATCAGGGCGGCGCGCGCATTCTCCCCCAGGCCCGCGCCGATCACCGCCCCGGCGGCGATGGCGATCACGTTCTTGGCCGCGCCGCCGACCTGCGCCCCCACCGGATCGCCGTTGCCGTAAAGGCGGAACGGCGGCGTCGCCAGCCGGGCGATGACGTCGCGGCGCAGCGCCTCCTCCCGCGCCGCGACCACGACGGCGGTGGGCAGGCCGGCGGCGACCTCGGCGGCGAAGCTCGGGCCGGTCAGCGCGGCGACCGGGCGGCCGGGCTGCACCTCCGCCAGGATTTCCAGCGGCAGGGCGAGCGTGCCGGTCTCGATCCCCTTGGCGCAGCACACCAGCGGCCCGCCCGGCGGCAGGGCCGCGGCGACTTCCCGCAGATGCTGCAACGGCACCGCCAGCAGCAGCAGGCCGGCCGCCGGCAGCGTGCCGGTGACGGTGATGCCCGGCGGCAGGGCCACGCCGGGCAGCCGCTCCCCCACCCGTTCCGGCCGGCGCGCCCAGAGCGTGACGGCAGCCCCCGCGCGGGCCGCCTGCGCGGCCAGCGCCAGCCCCCAGGCGCCGGCGCCGATCACCGCGATGCTGGCAAGCTTGGGCGTGGGGCTGGCGGTCATGCGCAGAGGCTAGCGCATCCGGCGGGACGGATCACTGACCGGGCCGCCATCTGCCTTGTCCGCGCCCCGCGTCTGGCGCATGAGGGATCGCCGGCCATGGAGAATGGAATGAGCGTCGCGGCAATGCACGTCACCCGCTGGGGGACCTCCGGCCCGCTGATCGTGCTGGTGCATGGCAGCGCGCAGGGCAGCGAGGTCGGCGGCGACCGGCACTTTGCCGCCCAGGCCGCGCTGGCCGAACTCGGCTGGCGCGTCGCCGTGCCGGACCGGCCGGGCCACGGCCGCAGCCCGGCGCCGGGGCGCCCGGACGATGCCGAGGCGGACGGTGCGCTGATCGCCGATCTCCTGGGCGACGGCGCACATCTGGTCGGCCATTCCTTCGGCGGCTGCGTGGCCCTGGCCGCCGCCGCGATGCGGCCGGCGGCGGTGCGGTCGCTCACGCTGATCGAGCCGGCGATGATGGCGCTCGCCGCCGACAGCCCGGTGGTGCAAGGGTTCTTCGCGGAGATGGGCAGGCTGGCCGCCACCGCCGCCTCCCCGGCGGACCGGGCGGTGCGGTTCGCCCGGCTGGTCGGCATCCCCGACGCCATCCGCGGCGGGTCGAGCGAGGCGGAACTGACGCGCATGGGCAAGGCGCTCGCCGACATGCGGCTGCCGCCGCCGCCCCAATTGCGGGCGCAGTTCGCCGCCGTGCGCGCGGCCGGCATCCCGTTGCAGGTGATCGACGGCGGATGGAACCCGGTGTTCGGGCTGGTGGCGGGGCGGGTCGCCGAACTCGGCGGCGGCCGGCATGTGGTGCTCGCCGCCCCGCACCACTTCCCGCAGCTCGCCGCGGCGGCGTTCAACCCGACGCTGGCGGAATTCATGTCGGCGGCCGACCGGCAGCGCGGCGGTTAGGCGCAGTCGGCCCCAACCAGTTCGAGATTGGCGAGCGTCAGTTCCGCCGTCAGGCTGAAATGGCGGGCGAGCAGCGCGCACGCCTCCCCGGCATCATGGCGCAGCGCCGCCTCCGCGATCGCGCGGTGCTCGGCGTCCAGGTCGCGCGTCTCCCCGCCGGGGCGGGCGGACATGCGGCGATAGCGTTCCGAGCGGTCGAACAGGCTGGCGCGCACGGCCAGCAGGCTCGGGCTGGCGCAGCCGGCGGCCAGCGCCTCATGGAAGGTGGCATGGGCGCGCGCCCATTCCTCGGTGATCGGCGGCGCCTGCCCGTCCCGATACAGCGGCGTGCGCAGCAGCCGGTGCAGCGAGGCGACCACCGCCTCCTCCCAGTCCAGCGTGTGGCGGGCGATCGCGGTGCGCAGCGCCAGCGTCTCGATCTCGATGCGCAGCCAGGTCACGTCGTTGAGGTCGGCGACCGAGATCGGCGCCACCTGGAAACTGCGCTGCGGATCGGCCAGCACCAGCCCCTCGGCGGCCAGGCGCGACAGCGACTCGCGCACCACGGCAAGGCTGACGTCGAACCGGTCGCAGAGGTCGCCGGTGCGCAGCCGCGCGCCAGGACGCAGCACGCAGCGCAGGATGTCCTGGCGCAGTTGCTGGGTGACGCTCTCGGTCAGGCTGCGCGACATCCGCGTCCCTCAGGCCGCGCCGGACAGCGCGGGGCGCGCCGCCGGGGTGACGGCGCGCAGCAATAGCACGCCGATCGCGGCCAGCAGCAGCAGCCCACCCATTACCAGCAGCATCACCTGCGCACCGCCATGCGGGCCGATCATGCGCCCGGCCAGCAGCGGCAGCGCCACCTGGCCGAACCTGCCGAGCGCCATCGCCCAGCCGATGCCGGTGCCGCGGATCGGCGTC
>JAKAZX010000525.1 GCA_021826485.1 Pseudomonadota bacterium
GTTCGGCGTGGGCGGCGGCAACGGGCTGGTGGCGCTGGAACGGCATGCGGCGCAGGTGCGGCGGCTGACCGGCGTGGAGGTGGCGGTGTTCGGCTTCGACAGCGGCACCGGCATGCCGCCGCCCGGCGACTACCGGGACCTGCCGCATATGTGGCAGGGCGGCTATTACGCGATGGACCGCGCCAGCCTGGCGGCGCGGCTCACCGCGGCGGAACTGGTGATCGGCCCGGTCGCGGAGACCGTGCCGGGCTTCTGCGCCGCCCGCCGGCCGCCGCCGATCGGCTTCGTCGCCTTCGATCTCGACTACTACAGCTCGACCCTCGCGGCGCTGCGCCTGTTCGAGGCGGCGGACGAGTTCCTGCTGCCGCGCGTCGCCTGCTATTTCGACGACATCGTCGGCGACCTTGCCAGCGCGCACAGCGAGTTCACCGGCGGGCGGCTGGCGATCGAGCAGTTCAACCGCGGGCATGCCGCGCGCAAGGTGGCGGCAGTGCGCGGCCTGCGCTTCTACGGGCCGCGCATCCCGCGGCTGTGGCATGAGCAGATCTATCTCGCCCATGCCTTCGACCACCCCGACTACACCCGGCCGATCAATGACATGACGCAACTGCCGCTGGGCACGCCGGCGCCGGACGGGGCGACCTGGTTGCAGGTGTGACGCGCCGGCATGGCCGGGCAGGCCCCGGCCGGCGCTTGCGTCCGGGTTAAACCCGGTTCATGCCGCGCGCCGCCCCCGTTGCAACAGGCGCGAATTCCGCTATGCCCGCACGCCCGGAGGTGAAGCGGGGAGGGGATAATAGTGGCGGCGCTGATCGAGATCGCGGGCCTGACCAAGCGCTTCGGCGCGTTCACCGCGGTGGACGGCGTCAGTTTCAGCGTCGCGCGCGGGGAGGTGCTGGGCTTCCTCGGCCCCAACGGCGCCGGCAAATCCACCACCATGCGCATGCTCGCCGGCTTCATGACGCCGACCGCCGGCAGCGCGCGCATCTGCGGCCATGACGTGCAGGACGATGCGATTGCCGCACGCGCGAGCCTCGGCTTCCTGCCGGAAGGCGCGCCGACCTATCCCGACATGACGGTGGAGGCGTTCCTGCGCTTCGTCGCGCGCATCCGCGGCTATGCCGGGCGCGACCTGCACGAACGGGTGGCGCGCGCGGTCGCGCTGACCACGCTCGGCGGCGTGCGCCTGCAACCGGTGGAGACGCTGTCGAAGGGATTCAAGCGGCGGGTGGGGCTGGCGCAGGCGCTGCTCCACGATCCGCCGGTGCTGGTGCTGGACGAACCAACCGACGGCCTCGATCCCAACCAGAAGCACGAGGTGCGCGGCCTGATCCGGCAGATGGCGCCGGACAAGGCCATCGTCATCAGCACGCATATCCTGGAGGAGGTGGAAGCGGTGTGCACCCGCGCCATCATCATCGCCGGCGGCCGTATCGTCGCCGACGCCACCCCCGCGGAGCTTGCCCGCCGCCATCCCGGCGGCCGGCTGGAGGATGTGTTCCGCGACCTGACCGCGCCACGGGCCAAGGCGGCATGAGCATGTTTTCGGTGCGCAACACGCTTGCGGTGACGCGACGCGAACTCGGCGGCTATTTCGCCACCCCGGTCGCCGTCGTGTTCATCGTGATCTTCCTGGTGCTGCAAGGCGTGCTGACGTTCAATCTCGGCAGCTTCTTCGAGCGTGACCAGGCCGATCTGGTGCCGTTCTTCAACTTCATCCCCTGGGTGTTCCTGCTGCTGGTGCCGGCGATCACCATGCGGCTGTGGGCGGAGGAACGGCGGCTCGGCACCATCGAACTGCTGTTCACCCTGCCGCTGCGCCAGTCGGAGGCGGTGATCGGCAAGTTCCTGGCCGCCTGGATCTTCTGCGCGGTGGCGCTGGCGCTGACGTTTCCGTTCTGGATCACCGTCAACATCCTCGGCCAGCCCGACAACGGCGTGATCGCCTGCGGCTATCTGGGCGCGCTGCTGGTGGCGGGCGCGTTCCTGGCGGTGGGCTCGGCGATGTCGGCGGCCACCCGCAACCAGGTGATCGCCTTCGTGCTGGGTCTTGCGGTCTGCTTCCTGTTCGCCGCCGCGTCGTTCCCGATCGTCGCGGACTTCATCTCCCGCAGTTCGCCGGCGCTGGCGGAGTTCGCGCGGCGCATCAGCGTCGCCGAACGCTTCCTGCCGTTCACCCGCGGCGTGATCGAGCTGCGCGACGTGATCTATTTCGCGTCGTTCATCGGCTTCTTCCTGTTCCTCAACACCGCGATCATCGAACACCGCAAGGCCGACTGACGCACCATGCGCAAGCTCTGGCATTCCATCGTCGGCGTGATCGCCGTCGCGGCGATCCTGCTCGGCGGCAACATGCTCGCCGAACGCTTCCTGCAGAACGTGCGGCTCGATCTGACGCGGCAGCATCTCTATACGCTGTCGCCCGGCACGCGGCGCATCCTGGCGAATTTGCGGGAGCCGGTGACGCTGCGGCTGTTCTATTCCCGCCAGCTCGGCGTCGCCGCGCCCGCCTATGGCGCCTATGCCGACCGCGTGCGCGCCATG
>JAKAZX010000526.1 GCA_021826485.1 Pseudomonadota bacterium
CTGCGACCGCTTCTATGACTCCACGATGGCCTATCAGGGCCACGCGCAGGGCGGCGACCGGGCGGCGATCGCGGCGCTGTCGGCGATGCTCGGGCTGCGGCCGGATGTGACGCTGGTGCTCGATCTGGACGTGCCCGCCGCGCTCACGCGGCTGGCCGCGCGCGGCGGCGCGGCCGACCGGTATGAGCGGCTGGGCGCGGCGTTCTTCGCCCGCGTGCGCGACGGATTCCGCGCCATCGCCGCGGCCGAGCCGGGGCGCTGCATTGTCATCCCCGCCGACGCGCCGGCGGCGGCGGTGGCGGCGCGGGTGTGGGGGGCGGTGCGCCCGCGCCTTGTGCCATGACGGCGCCGGAGCCACGCGCCAATCCCGACCTGCGCGGGCAGGACGCGGCGGAGGCGACGCTGCTGGAGGCACTGCATTCCGCCCGGATGCACCACGCCTGGCTGCTGACCGGGCCGCCCGGCGTGGGGAAGGCGACGCTCGCCTTCCGCTTCGCCCGCCGGCTGCTCGCCGGCCCGGCCGCCGGGGCCGAAAGCCTCGCGCTGCCGCCGTCCCACCCCACGTTCCGCCGCGTCGCCGCCGGCGGCCATGCCGACCTGCTGACCGTCGAGCGGGAATGGGACCCGAAGCGCAAGCGGCTGCGGGGCGAGATCGTGGTGGAGGACGTGCGCCGCATCGCCGCCTTCCTGCACCTGACGCCGGCCGAGGGCGGGTGGCGCGTGGTGGTGCTGGACGGGGCGGAAGACCTGAACCGCAGCGCCGCCAACGCGCTGCTGAAAGTGCTCGAGGAGCCGCCGCCGCGCGCCGTGCTGCTGCTGGTCAGCCACGCCGCCGGGCGCCTGCTGCCGACGATCCGCAGCCGCACCCGCCGCCTGCGCCTCGGCCCGCTGGCGGAGGACACGGTGGCCGACCTGCTCGGCGCCTACGCGCCCGAGATCGCCGCCGAGGAGCGGCTGCGCCTCGCCGGCCTCGCCGAAGGCTCGATCGGCCGCGCGCTGCAACTGGCGGAGGGCGGGGCGATCCCGGTCGCCGATCTGGTCGGCACGGTGCTGGAGGCGCTGCCGGCGCTGCCGCCGACCAGGGCACATGAGGTGGCCGACACGCTGGGGCGCGACGAGGATGCATTCGGCACGTTCATGGACCTGCTGCGCGCCGCCCTGGCGGCAGCGGTGCGCGCGGCGGCACGCGGCCGGGCCGATCCGGACCAGTCGCGCCTGCTGGGCGCCCGGCCCCTTGCCGCCTGGGTCGACGTATGGCAGGGGCTGACCGCATTGCAGGACGAAACCGAACGCTTCCACCTGGACCGGCGCCAGGCGCTGGTCGCCGGGTTCGCGCTGCTGGCCGGGCAGTAAGAGAGCAATGAAACCAAAATTCTATGTGACAACGCCGATCTATTACGTGAACGGCGCGCCGCATATCGGCCACGCCTATACCTCGATCGCGACCGACGTGCTGGCCCGCTTCCGGCGGCTGGACGGGGACGATGTGTTCTTCCTCACCGGCACCGATGAGCACGGGCAGAAGGTGGAGAAGGCGGCGGCGGAGGCGGGGGTCGATCCGCAGGCCTTCGCCGACCGGGTGAGCGCCGATTTCCGCGACATGACGGCGCGCATGGGCTGTTCCAACGACGATTTCATCCGCACCACGGAGCCGCGGCACAAGCGCGCCTGCACCGCCTTCTGGCAGCGTCTCCAGGACCGCGGGGAAATCTATCTCGGCGCCTATGAAGGCTGGTACGCGGTGCGGGACGAGGCGTTCTACGACGAGGACGAACTCGCGCTGCGCCCGGACGGCACCCGCGTCGCGCCCAGCGGCGCGCCGGTGGAGTGGGTGAGGGAGCCGAGCTATTTCTTCCGCCTGTCGCAGTGGCAGGATCGGCTGCTGGCGCATTACCAGGTGCATCCCGAGTTCATCGCGCCGACCGCGCGCCGCAACGAGGTGCTGAGCTTCGTGCGCGGCGGCCTGCAGGACCTGTCGATCAGCCGCACCAGCTTCCGCTGGGGCATCCCGGTGCCGGGCGATCCCGCCCATGTGATGTATGTCTGGCTGGACGCGCTGATGAACTACGTCACCGCGACCGGCTGGCCGGACGCGGATGGCCCGCGCGCGGCGTTCTGGCCGGCCGACCTGCATGTCGTGGGCAAGGAGATCGTGCGCTTCCACGCCGTCTACTGGCCCGCCTTCCTGATGGCCGCCGGCCTGCCGCCGCCGCGCCGCGTCTATTCGCACGGCTGGTGGACGGTGGAGGGCGAGAAGATGAGCAAGTCGCTCGGCAACGTCATCGATCCGCGCGATCTGGTGGACGAGTTCGGCCTCGACCCGGTGCGCTATTTCCTGCTGCGGGAGGTGCCGTTCGGCAATGACGGTGATTTCTCCCGCCGCGCGCTGGTGCAGCGGCTGAACGGGGAGCTGGCGAACGATCTGGGCAACCTTGCGCAGCGCACGCTGTCGCTGATCGCGCGCAACTGCGCCGGCCGCCTGCCGGCATCGGCGGCAGCCACGGCGGAGGATGCGGCGCTGGCCGACAGCGCCGCGGCGCTGCC